>JAYUKK010000048.1:0-19195 GCA_043764515.1 Microbacterium sp. | reverse complement strand
GGCGTTGCTGAGGGCGACCGTGCGCGAGCATCCAACGACCTCGAAGCCGTCGGCATGGACGCCGAGGGTGCCGTGGAGCTGCGCGACGCGGTGACGGGCGAGACCTTCACGATGCGAGCCCAGGTTGTCGTCAACGCCTCCGGGCCGTGGACCGACCTCACCAACGAAGCCCTCGGCGAACCGACCCAGTTCATGGGCGGCACGAAAGGCTCACACATCGTCGTCGATCACCCCGAGTTGCTCGCGGCGTGCAACGGTCGCGAGATCTTCTTCGAGTTCACGGATGGCCGCATCGTGCTCATCTACCCGCTCAAGGGTCGCGTACTCATCGGCACCACCGATATCGCCCACGACATGGCCGAACTGATCCGGTGTACTGAGCCTGAGGTCGACTACTTCATCGAGGTCGTCAAGTACGTCTTCCCGAGCATTCCGGTCGACCGGTCGCACATCGTGTTCCGGTTCTCGGGCGTGCGGCCCCTGCCTCGCCAAGATGCCGCCTCGAATGCGCAGATCAGTCGTGACTACCGCGTCGAAGAGGGGATGCGCGGTGAGGTTCCCGTGCTGAGCCTCGTGGGCGGCAAATGGACGACCTTCCGCGCGCTCGGTGAGCAACTCGGCGGGCGCGTGCTCGCCCTCCTGGGCCGGGATCGCACGGTCAGCACCGACGGGCGACTCATCGGTGGAGCTGTCGGGTACCCGACGACCCCCGAGGCGCGCTCCGCGTGGCTCGCTGAGCACGGGGCAGGCGTTGGCGCCGAGCGCGCGGCAGAGTTGCTCGAGCGGTATGGCACGAGCGCTGAGGCGATCATCCGTCGCATTGCCGTGACCTCTGACCAGGCGCTCGCCGCCGCGCCCGACTACTCGCGCACCGAGCTGCGTCACCTCGTCGAGACCGAGCAGGTCGTGCGTCTCGTTGACCTCGTGCTGCGGCGCACCTCGCTCGCGTTTCGCGGGCTCGTGACCGATGCTCTGCTGCTCGAGCTCGCCGAGCTGCTCGGTGACACTCTCGGCTGGGATTCCGAACGTCGCGCGCAAGAGGTCGACGATGCCAGGCTGTATCTCGCCGACCGGCACGGAATCGACCTCGAGAGCGCACCGTCGCGCTCTGGCAGAAAGGGCTGAGCCATGAGCCACATCGTCGCGATCGACCAGGGCACCACGAGCACGCGTGCGGTGGTTGTTGACCACCACGGCGCGATTGTGTCGGTGGGTCAGCACGCACACGAGCAGATCTTTCCGAAAGCCGGATGGGTTGAGCACGACCCGATGGAGATCTGGCACAACACCCAAGAGGTCGTGGGAATGGCGCTCGGCAAGGCCGGGCTCACGCGCCACGAGGTCGCCGCCATCGGCATCACCAACCAGCGTGAGACGGCCGTGGTGTGGGACCGTTCGACCGGCCAGCCGGTCTACAACGCCATCGTCTGGCAAGACACGCGCACGCAAGATCTCGTCGATACGCTCGCTGCCGACGGGGGAGTGCGCCGCTTCGCGGAGATCACCGGTCTGCCGCTGGCCACCTACTTCAGCGCCACCAAGATCGCGTGGATTCTCGACAACGTTGAGGGCGCCCGAGCCCGCGCCGACGCGGGCGAGCTGCTCTTTGGCACGATCGACACCTGGTTGCTCTGGAACCTCACGGGCGGCGTCGACGGGGGAGTGCACGCGACCGACGTGACGAACGCGAGCCGCACGCTGCTCATGGACCTGCGCACCCTCGACTGGAGCGAGCCGCTCCTCGCCGCCTTCGGCGTTCCCCGGTCGATGCTCCCCGAGATCCGGTCGTCGGCCGAAGTGTTCGGCTACGCCTACCTGGGCTCGCTGCTGCGCGAGGTGCCGGTGGCGGGCATCCTGGGCGATCAGCAGGCGGCGACGTTCGGCCAAGCCGCCTTTGAGGCCGGGGCGTCGAAGAACACCTACGGCACCGGCAACTTCTTGATCGTCAACACGGGCGAGCAGATCGTGGCGTCTCAGCACGGGCTGCTGACGACGGTCGCCTACCAGCTGGGCGATGAGGCCCCCCGCTATGCGCTCGAGGGCTCAGTGGCTGTCACGGGCTCGCTCGTGCAGTGGTTGCGCGACAACCTGCAGTTGCTGTCGTCGTCGGCCGAAGTCGAAACCCTCGCCGCGTCGGTGCCCGACACCGGCGGCGCCTACATCGTGCCCGCCTTCAGCGGACTCTTCGCCCCCTACTGGCGACCGGATGCCCGCGGCGCGATCGTCGGACTCACCCGGTTCATCACGCGCGCGCACCTCGCCCGCGCGGCCCTCGAGTCGACCGCGTTCCAGACGCGCGAGGTCATCGACGCTGCGGACAGCGAGGTGCCGGTGCCGATCGCCGAGCTGCGCGTTGACGGCGGTATGACGGGCAACGAACTGCTCATGCAGTTTCAGGCCGACATTCTCGGTATCCCGGTCGTGCGGCCGCGCATCATCGAGACGACCGCGCTCGGGGCGGCGTACGCCGCCGGCCTCGCGGTGGGCTTCTGGTCGTCGCGCGACGAGCTGACCGCGTTGTGGCACGAAGACCGGCGCTGGGAGCCCGCGATGGCGGCCGACGAGCGCGAGCGCCGCCTGCGCGTCTGGAAGAAGGCGGTCACCCGCACCCTCGATTGGGTCGACGACGACACCTCGGCGTAGCTCGCCCTTCGGCCCGCTGTTGCACTCCTGTGCCGGGCCAGCTCACGCGTCGGTGTGTTCGCAACTCAGGCTCAGCCGCGAGTTGTGACTGAGTACTCCGGCACATCGGCACGCCCAGCCTGAGTTGCGAACACCGCTCCGCCACACGTCGCCCGGTAGCGTCAGTTTCGGGCATCGATTGACGAGGGTCCGTTCGTCGTGGGTAGAGCGGGCACAGTGCCGCGATGGACGCCCTCACTGTATTCGCAGCCCACTCGACACTTTGTCTTACTCGGCGCGAGCTGCTCACTGCTGGGGTCTCGCCCCGATCCATGGCAGCTGCGGTTCATGCCGGAGTGGTCATCCGTGCCCGCCGTGGTTTGTACTGCCCGGCCAATACTCCTCGACACGTTGTCCGTGCACTTCGTGTCGGCGGTCTCGCGGCCTGCACGACGGCAGCTGAGACGTACGGGCTGTGGGTGCCCGAGCGGCGCATCACCGAGGTGTGGCTGCCGCACCAAGCCTCGCGGCTACGAGCTCCTGACAACCGTCGCGTTCCTCTTGCTCACGCCAACCGCTCCCGCCTGCGCACGCACTGGCATCCACTCCACGATCCGACCGCCGTCGACTCATGGCGGGTAGGAGTCTTCGACGCGATCGCGCAGTGTCTGGGTTGCGTGCCGCGCGACGTTGCCATCGCCGTGCTCGACAGCGCCCTGCGAACGCGAGCGATCGGAGCACGCGAACTCGCCGCCCTGGAGGCCGTCGTCCCCGCGGGCCGGCGGCGATGGCTGAAGCTGGCCGACGAGCGGGCCGACTCTGGCACCGAGTCGCTCATCCGACTCGCACTGCATGACGCCGGGCTGCGGGTCACGCCGCAGGTGAGGATTGCCGGCGTCGGACGAGTGGACCTGCTGGTGGGCACACGGGTGGTCGTGGAGGTCGACAGCGAGCGGTGGCACTCGGGCCCCGAGCAGCGCGCCGAAGACTACCGCCGTGACCTCGAGTTGATCCGGCTCGGGTATGTGGTCGTGCGAGTGCGTTACGAGCAGGCCGTGGGCCGGCGAGATGAGGTGGTCGCCGCCGTGATGCGTGCGGTTCGAACGAGTCGCTCGGTCACGGTGGCCCTGCGGCATCGGCGTTCGTAACTCAGGCTGAGCTGCCGATCGTGTGGGTCCAGTCGCGCACATCGTCGCGTACAGCCTGAGTTGCGAACAGAGGCCGGGCTATCGGGCCAATAGGGCGGGCAGGGCGAGCAGGCTGTAGATGCTCGGCACGCCCGCCGGCGCCTCGCCTTCGGCGTGGTCAGTCAGCGGGTTGCGATCGCGGCCACGGTCGAGCCAGATGCCGAGCATCCCGGCGTCGTGCGCCCCGACGGCGTCGGTGCGCACCCGGTCGCCCACATACGCGCACTGCGCGGGCGCGACCTCGAACGCGCGGGCCGCGGCGTGGAAGATGCGCGGGTCGGGCTTGGTCACACCCAGCTCACCCGAGGCGATGACGCGGCCCTGCCGGGCTGGCTCGTCGAGTGATCCGTCGGCGCGCACGGCCGTGAGGTCGAGGCGGTCCCACAGTCCAATGCGCTGGAGCTTGTCAATCTGAAACGCGAGGTCACCGTTGGTGATGATGCCGACGCGGAAGCCGTCGAGCGCCTCGAGGGTGGGAAGCACGTCGTCGAACAGCCGCCAGGCGTCGCCGTAGCCGACCAGGTAGCGCTCGAACCACGCGAGCGCCTCGGCCTCGTTGAGCTCGGTGCCGTAGGGCGCGAGAAGGTCGCGCGCCCGAGCAACGCGCTGGCCTAGGTAGGTGAGTTCGCCGGTGAGGTAGCGCGAATAGTGGCGCTCTTCGAGCTCGGCCCAGCGGCGCTGAACGGCGGTTGTGTCATCGGCGGCGAAGGCTCCGCCCGCTGACGATTGGGCGAGCGTAATCGCCTCTTGAACCGCGCGCGTGTGCGCCATGAGTGTGTCGTCGAGGTCGAAGAGCACGACCTCGATGTCGCGGCCATTCACGCCAGCACCGGCCACTCGGTGTCGAGGGCGCCCGCCTCATGATCACTCCGTGACAGTGACGCCTTCCACCCTCGCGTCTCTTGACCTGGGCGTGCGTTGGAAATCTGCCCAAGGCCCTCCCACCGGAACCCGCATCGCTGTGCCACGACCGCTGATCCCACGTTGCCCTTGACCGCTTCCCACCACACGTGGTCGGAGGAGTGGCGCTCGAACACCCAGTCGACAACCGCGCCGAGCGCCTCCGTCATGACTCCACGACCCCGGTGCTGGGCCGCGAGCCAGTACCCGACGGCGCCAACTTCCCGCTGCCACGAGACCACACCCGTTAGCGGTGCATCGTCGTTCTCGCGGATGCCGAACACGTACTCCACGTCCTCGCGCCACCACTGCGGAACGAGGTTCACAACGAACCCCTCTGCATGCGTGCGCTCGTACGGCACCGGTACTGCCACGAACCGCTGCAGCTCGGCATCTTGGCACGCCGCGAACACTGCCTCGACATCCGCTGCGCGCGGCATCGAGAGCACAAACCGCGCGGTACGCAGCGTGACGGGCTCGATCACGCGCGAGGCAAGAACCCGAGCGCGTCGTACACGCGCGCGAGCGTGGCATTGGCGATCTCTTCGGCGCGCGAGGCGTTGAGCGCGAGCAAGCGGTCGAGCTCGGCGGGGTCGTCGAGCAGCTCCAAGGTGCGGGTGCGGATCGGAGTGAACGCCTCAACCACGGCCTCGGCAACCGTGGTCTTGAGCGCGCCGTACTGGAGGCCGTCGAATGAGGTGACGAGGGCATCCGTCGTCTCGCCCGTCAGCAGCGCGAGAATCGACAGCAGGTTCGAGACTCCGGGCTTCTCCGCGGGGTCGAACGACACGACGCCCGACGAGTCGGTCACGGCCGACTTGACCTTCTTGGTGAGCACCGACGGCTCGTCCATGAGCCACAGGATGCCCGCGGGGCTCTCGCCCGACTTCGACATCTTCGACCCCGGGTTCTGCAGGTCGTACACCTTCGCGGTCTCTTTCAGAATGCGCACCTCGGGCACGACGAGGGTGTCGCCGAAGCGCGCGTTGAAGCGCGCGGCGAGGTCGCGCGTCAGCTCGATGTGCTGCCGCTGGTCTTCGCCGACGGGCACGACGACGGCGTCGTAGAGCAAGATGTCGGCCGCCTGCAAGATCGGGTACGTGAAGAGCCCGACAGACGCGAGATCGGCACCGCCCTTCGCCGACTTGTCTTTGAACTGCGTCATGCGGCTGGCTTCGCCGAAGCCCGTGATGGTGTTGAGCACCCAGGCGAGTTGCGCGTGCGCGCTCACGTGCGACTGCACGAAGAGCGTCGAGTGCTCAGGGTCGATGCCCGCGGCGATGTACTGCGCGGCCGTGCGGCGCGTCTGCTCGCGCAGCGCGGCCGGGTCTTGCGGCACCGTGATGGCGTGCAGGTCGACGACGCAGAACACGGCGTCGTGCGTCGCCTGCATGTCACGCCACTGCAGCAGGGCTCCGGCGTAGTTGCCGAGGTGAAGGCTGGCGGCGGAGGGCTGCATGCCCGAGAACAGGCGCGGGAGACTCATGGGTCGATTCTTTCAGTTCGATGCTCGCGCAGTGTTCAGGGCAACTCGTAGTCGACCACCACGGGTGCGTGGTCGCTCCACCGGGTGTCCCATGAGGGTGCGCGGTCGACCCCGTAGGCCTGCACGGTCGCCGCAAGGGCGGGCGTCGCCACGTGATAGTCGATGCGCCAGCCGGTGTCGGTATCGAAGGCCTGGCCCCGCTGAGACCACCAGGTGTAGGGGCCGGGTACCTCACCGGCATGCACACGGCCCACGTCGACCCAGCCGAGTCCGGGGCGGGTGACGCCGTCGACGCACTCGACGGGAGCATCCCGCTCGCCGAAGAAGCGGTCGAAGTAAGCGCGTTCTTCGAGCAAGAAGCCCGCGTTTTTGCGGTTGCCCTTCCAGTTCTTGATGTCGAGTTCGCGGTGACCGATGTTGAGGTCGCCCACGACGAGGGCGTAGGGGGTGTGCGCGGCCAGCAGCGGAAGCCGCTCGGTCATCGCCTCCAAGAACTTGTACTTCTCTACCTGCTTGGGGGAGCCGACCTCGCCTGAGTGCACGTAGCAGCTAACGACGGTGAGCGTCGCACCGCCGACGTCGAGGTCGGCTTCGATCCAGCGGCCGGCCGAGTCGAAGTCGTCCGGACCAAGCTCGACGCGGTGCGCGGTCAGTGGGCGGCGTGTGGCAATCGCGACGCCCGCGCGGCCCTTCGCCGTCGCGGCATCGTGCACGACCGTCCAGTCGGGGCCGAGCAGACCCGTGACGTCATCGGTGGATGCCCGTACCTCTTGCATCGCGAGCACGTCGACATTGCTCGTGGCCAGCCACTCGGCCATGCCCTTGCGAAACGAGGCGCGAATGCCGTTGACGTTGACAGAAGCGATGCGCACAGTGGTCGGCATGCGCACAGTCTACGAGCGCCAACCGACGCAACGCCGTGCGGTCAGCGCCGCCCAAAGAGGCGGCACTGTGTGCTTAGCGCCGCCCAAAGAGGCGGCGATACCAGGGTGGTTCGGCGGGCTCGGGCTCGGGCTCAAACGCCGCGACGTACGCCCGCGCGGCTTCGAGCCGTTTCGCCTCATAGACGGGATCGAGCACGACGCCATCGTCGGCGACTCCAATGGCGATCCACATCGCCGCGAGCAAGATGACCTGGCTCACGAAGTTGAACCAGATCAGCACACCGACGAACACCGCGAACGAGGCGAGCAACGGGTTGGTGCTGGCTCCGCCAAGGAGGGTATTGCCGAGCACCTTGAGGCCGCCCAGGGCTGCGGCCCCGATGAGCGCGCCGGGGATAAGGCGCCGCAGGGGGATGCGCATTCCGGAGAGCACTCGATAGAGCATCCCGAGCAGAACGGTGTCGAGAACGAACATGACGCCCAACGTGACCACGCGGCCGACGAGCGTGGTCGAGCCCGTATCGCGGATGCCCAGCCAGCCGAGCACTCCCTCCATCGCCACCGTGCCGCTGACGGAGAGCCCGGCCGAGATCAGCAGCAGCGCACCGAAACCCAGTGCCAGCCCCGCGTCTTTGAGCTTGAGCAGGTAGTAGTTGGTCCGCGGGCCGGGCAAGTCGAACATGATGCGGATGGCATCGCGTGCGCCGGCCATCCAGCCGAGCGCCGAGAGGAAGAGGCCGACGAGGGCGATGGCGCCCGTCCAGCCAAAGATGGTCGCTTCGAGGAGCAGCTCGGGGTCAACGATTCCCTCGCCGCTCCCCTCGGGGTCGATGAGACCCGGCACGGTCTGTTGCAATACCTCGATGAGCGCGAGCTGCAAGTCGCGGTTGCCCGACACAATGAGGCCCGCCACCGAGAACCCGACCCAGAGAGCAGCGAAGACGGCAAAGACCGCCTGATAGGCCAGGCCCGCGGAGAGCAAGTAGCCGCGCTTCTCGCCGAAGACGATCAACACCTTCACGGGCTTGAACGCCATGACCCATGCGACGGTGCGCTCGATCCACGCGATGAGTCGTGCCCACCACCCGGGGGGCACGACGGCGTCGGACTCGCTCACCCCGCCACCATAGCGAAGGCCCCGGAGATCACCCCGGGGCCTTCGCGCACAAATGGCTCAGAACTACGGGCGACCCCGCAGCATCGCCTGCTTGACCTCAGAGATCGCCTTGGTGACCTCGATGCCGCGCGGGCAGGCCTCGGAGCAGTTGAAGGTGGTCCGGCAACGCCACACGCCCTCTTTGTCGTTGAGGATGTCGAGGCGCACCTGGGCGGCGTCGTCGCGGCTGTCGAAGATGAAGCGGTGCGCGTTGACGATCGCGGCCGGGCCGAAGTACTGCCCGTCGGTCCAGAACACGGGGCATGACGACGTGCACGCGGCGCACAGGATGCACTTGGTGGTGTCGTCGAAGCGCGCGCGCTGCTCGATCGTCTGAATGCGCTCTTTGTCGGGCTTCGAGTTGGCCTGCAAGAACGGCTGCACGGCGCGGTACGACGCGAAGAACGGCTCCATGTCGACGATGAGATCTTTCTCGAGGGGCAGGCCCTTGATCGCCTCGATGTAGATGGGCTTCGTGATGTCGAGGTCTTTGATGAGCGTCTTGCACGCGAGACGGTTGCGGCCGTTGATGCGCATGGCATCAGAACCACAAATGCCGTGGGCGCACGAGCGGCGGAACGACAGCGTGCCGTCTTGCTCCCACTTGACCTTGTGCAGCGCGTCGAGCACGCGGTCAGTCGAGTACATCTGCACATCGAAGTCTTGCCAGTACGGCTCGGTGTCGTTCTCGGGGTCGAACCGACGGATGATGACCGTGACGGTGAACTCTTGAACGGCTCCCACCTCAGCAGTGGGGGACTCGGTCGCGGTCGCCATCAGTACTTCCTCTCCATCGGCTGGTAGTGAGTGATCACGACGGGCTTCCAGTCCATGCGGATGTGGTCGCTCGCATCGGCGCTGTGGGCGTCGCCGGTGAGGTACGCCATCGTGTGCACCATGTAGTCGGCGTCGTTGCGGTCGGGGTAGTCGTCGCGCATGTGGCCGCCACGGCTCTCTTTGCGGTTGCGCGCTGAGTAGACAACGACCTCGGCGATGTCGAGCAAGAAGCCCAACTCGATCGCCTCGAGCAGGTCGGTGTTGAACCGCTTGCCCCGGTCGTGAATGCCGATGTTCTGGTAGCGCTCGCGCAGCGACTGGATGGTCTTCGTGACGCTCTCGAGGCTTTCCTCGGTGCGGAAGACCTGGGCGTTCTTGTCCATCTCTTCCTGCAGCTCTTTGCGCAACACCGCGACGCGCTCGGTGCCGTTCGACGTCCGTAGACGCTCGACGAGCTCGCGCACCTCTTTCGAGGGGTCGGCGGGCAGCGGCACGAACTCGGCGCTGTTCGCGTATTCAACCGAGTAGCGGCCGGCGCGCTTGCCGAACACGTTGATGTCGAGCAGTGAGTTGGTGCCGAGGCGGTTCGAGCCGTGCACCGAGACACAGGCACATTCACCCGCGGCGTAGAGGCCGGGGATGACGGTGTCGTTGTCGCTCAGCACCTCGGCCTTGATGTTGGTCGGGATACCGCCCATGGCGTAGTGGGCCGTCGGCATGACGGGAACCGGTTCGACGACGGGGTCGACGCCAAGGTAGGTGCGCGCGAACTCGGTGATGTCGGGCAGCTTGGTCTCGAGCACCTCGGCACCTAAGTGGGTGCAGTCGAGCAGCACGTAGTCCTTGTTCGGCCCGGCGCCGCGGCCCTCCGCGACCTCCTGCACCATGCAGCGCGAGATGATGTCGCGCGGCGCGAGGTCTTTGATGGTCGGGGCGTAGCGCTCCATGAAGCGCTCGCCGGAGGCGTTGCGCAGAATGGCGCCCTCACCGCGCGCACCCTCGGTGAGCAGGATGCCCAGACCAGCGAGCCCGGTCGGGTGGAACTGGAAGAACTCCATATCTTCGAGGGGGATGCCCTTGCGCCAGATGATGCCGACGCCGTCACCCGTGAGGGTGTGAGCGTTCGACGTCGTCTTGTAGATCTTGCCGAAGCCGCCGGTCGCGAACACGATGCTCTTGGCGTGGAAGACGTGAAGGTCACCCGTGGCGAGCTCGTAGGCGACCACGCCCGCGGCCTTGCCCTCGGCCATCACGAGGTCGAGCACGTAGTACTCGTTGTAGAACTCGATGCCGAGCTTGACGCAGTTCTGGAAGAGCGTCTGCAAGATCATGTGGCCGGTGCGGTCAGCCGCATAGCAGGCCCGCCGCACGGGCGCCTTGCCGTGGTCACGCGTGTGCCCACCGAAGCGACGCTGGTCGATTTTGCCATCGGGCGTTCGGTTGAACGGCAGGCCCATGTTCTCGAGGTCGATGATCGCGTCGATCGCCTCTTTCGCCAGAATCTCGGCCGCATCTTGGTCAACGAGGTAGTCGCCGCCCTTGACCGTGTCAAAGGTGTGCCATTCCCAGCTGTCTTCTTCGACGTTGGCGAGGGCAGCGGCCATGCCGCCCTGCGCCGCACCCGTGTGCGAACGGGTTGGGTAGAGCTTGGAGATGACGGCCGTCTTGGCGTTGGGGCCCGCCTCGATGGCGGCGCGCATGCCGGCGCCGCCGGCACCGACGATCACGACGTCGAACTGGTGGTGGTGCACGACGGGCGACGCAGGGCCGCTCACGGTGTCAGTGCTGGGGGTTTCGGTGGTCACAGGATGTCCTCACAGAACGAAGCAACGAGCTCGGGGTCAGCCCCGGCCGGGCAGGGGTCGAAGGTGAACAGCACGAGGGTGCCGAGCACGAGAAGCACCGCGGTCGACGCCAGCAATGCCGTGTGCAGAATGCGACGGATGCTGGCCTTCGCGACGTAGTCGTTGACGATCGTGCGCATGCCGTTGGTGCCGTGCACGAGCGCGAGCACGAGCAGCGCGAAGTCGTACCACTGCCAGAACGGGTCGCTGAGCTTGCCGGCCACAAAGGCGAAGTCAATCTGGCTCACACCGTCGCCCATAACCAGGTTGACGAAGAGGTGGCCAAAGATGAGCACAACCAGGAGCACGCCCGAGACGCGCATGTAGATCCAGCCCCACTTTTCCCAGTTGATGCCGCGCTTGGTGCGGGCGTGGGGAGTGCGAGGCGCAGCGGGGTTGATAGGTGCAGTAGAGATGTCAGTCGTCATGATCAGCCTCCAAAGACATGCATGAGGTGGCGGGGGGCGAAGCCGATCATGAGAACGGCCCAAACGCCCAGCACCACGTAGAACATCGCCTTCTGGTGTCGGGTTCCGACACCCCAGAAGTCGACCAGGATGATGCGCAGGCCGTTGAGTGCGTGGAACCCGATCGCGCCCACGAGGGCAAGCTCGCCAAGGCCCATGATCTCCGTCTTGTACGCGCCGATCACGATGTTGTACGCCTCAGGGCTCACCCGCACGAGAGCCGTGTCGAGAATGTGCACGAGCAAGAAGAAGTAGATGGCCACACCGGTGATGCGGTGCAGCACCCACGACCACATGCCTTCATTGCCGCGGTAGAGCGTTCCGCCGGGAATGATGGATCGGCGGGGGACTGGAACTTTGATGGTTGCCGACGAGCTCGACGCTCCGGCTCCCGATGCCTTCGCTGGCACGAGAAACCCTCCTCAGGGCAGTGACGACGCGCGCGATCGCTCGCGCTCGTGGACTCCGGTTGGATTCCGATTCTCAGCTGGTGGTCGCCGATACACGAAGTCTACGTCGAGTTGTCTGAGTGGTCCGAACGGGGGGCGCGCGCCGTCGCTGGCTGCCGATAGGGTGACGCGCATGCAAGCGATCGAGGGCACGCTTCCTGACTTCCACGCCATCATTCCCGCGGGAGGAGTCGGCTCGCGTCTGTGGCCGCTCTCTCGGGCTGAGGCGCCAAAGTTCTTGCACGACCTCACGGGGAGCGGGTACACCCTGCTCCGCGACACCTGGAACCGCGTGCTGCCGCTCGCGGGTGCCGACGGCATCATGGTCGTCACGGGTCGGGCCCACCGTACGGCCGTGCAACAGCAGCTGCCCGATTTGACCGACGCGAATATCGTGCTCGAGAGCGAGCAGAAAGAGTCGTCGGCGGCGATCGGGCTCGCGGCGGCCATCCTGCACCGTCGCAACCCCGACGTCATCGTGGGGTCTTTCGCGGCTGATCACGTCATTACCGATGGCGAACGCTTCCGCCACTCGGTGGCTGAGGCCGTGGCGGTAGCGCGCGAGGGTTACATCACGACGATCGGCATCAAGCCCACCGAGCCCTCCGTTGGCTTTGGGTACATCCTGTGCGGCGATGCGCTCGCGGTTGGCGGTGCCCCGCACGCGCATCTGGTCGAGCGGTTCGTCGAGAAACCCGACCTCGAGACCGCAACGGCGTATCTCGCCTCGGGTGACTACCTCTGGAACGCCGGCATGTTTATCTCGCGGGCGGATCAGCTGCTTGCTCAGTTGGCTGAGACGCAGCCCCTGCTGCATGAGGGGCTACTCGAGATGGCGGCGGCGTGGGACACCCCGCAGCGCGGCGACGTCGTTGACGCTATTTGGCCGTTACTCCCGAAGATCGCGATCGACTACAGCGTGGCCGAGCCGGCTGCGGCCGCCGGGCGACTCGCCGTCGTGCGCGGCGACTTTCCGTGGGATGACATTGGCGACTTCTCGTCGCTCGCGAAGCTGCTCTCGGCTGGGCGACCGGGCGATCTCGCCATCCTCGGCGAACACGCGCGCGTGCTTGCCGACTCGTCGAGCGGTGTCGTCGTCAGCCAAAGCAAGCGGCTCATCTCGCTCGTCGGCGTGCACGACATCGTTGTCGTCGATACGCCGGATGCTCTGCTCGTGACCACGCGTGAGCACGCGCAGCGCGTCAAAAGCGTCGTCGACGCCATCAAGCAGGCGGGGCGCGACGACCTGCTCTAGCGAACGATCGGGGGTTCGGAGCGGCTCTCGCCACGCATCTGCTCTGCTCATTCGCGCATGTCTGTGCACATCAACTGGACAGTCCCCAGTATTTCCGCGGCATTACGCCTGCGTCCCGGATTCGTAACGCTTCCATCACCAGGGGCTTTCAGCACTCCTGTAAGCCCTGTGCGTTCGCTAACGTGGAGCCAATTCGCTCCAGCGTCCTGCTGGGCAGCAATTTTGGAGGACACAGTGACCATCACTACCCGTAAGCGCGCCCTGGGCGGGCTTGCCCTGCTCGGCGCGAGCGCGCTCGTGCTCGCCGGCTGCGCCGCAGCCCCCGAGGAGACGCCCGAAGAGACCGAGGCGCTCGACTTCACCCCCTGCATCGTTTCTGACGCCGGTGGCTGGGACGACAAGTCGTTCAACGAGGCTGCTCTTGACGGCATGGAAGAAGCCGCCGCTGAGCTCGGCGTCGAGTACGTCGCCGTTGAGTCGGCTGACGAGAACGCCTACGAGCCCAACGTGCAGCAGCTCGTTGACCAGGGCTGCGACCTGATCGTCACGGTGGGCTTCCTGCTCGCCGAGGCGACCACGAACGCTGCCGCGGCCAACCCCGACATCAACTTCGCGATCATCGACGAGTTCATCGATGCTCCGAACGTCAAGCCGATCCAGTTCAACACCGTCGAGGCCGCGTTCCTCGCCGGCTACGTTGCGGCCAGCTACTCGGAGACCGGCGTCGTCGGCACCTTCGGTGGCATCCCGATCCCGCCCGTCACCATCTTCATGGACGGCTTCGTTCAGGGCGTCGACTACTACAACTCGGAGAAGGGCACCTCGGTGCAGGCTCTTGGTTGGGACCTCGCTGGCCAGACCGGCGCGTTCACCGGTGGCTTCGCCCCCGGCACCGAGGCGCTGACGACGGCCCAGGGCCTCATCGACCAGAACGCTGACGTGCTCCTGCCCGTCGGTGGCCCGATCTACTTCAGCGCTGCTGAGGCCATCCGCGACTCGGGTCGCTCGATCGCCCTCATGGGCGTCGACAAGGACATCTTCGTGTCCGACCCCGACATCGCCGACCTGGTTCTCACCTCGGTGCTGAAGAACATCGCCACGGCCGTCTACGACGTCGTGACCGGTGCGGCCACGGGTGCGTTCGACTCGGCTCCCTACGTGGGCACGCTCGAGAACGGTGGAGTCGGCGTTGCCGAGTTCCACGACTTCGAGTCGGCTGTTGACGCTGAGCTCGCGGGTGAGCTCGACGCTCTCATCGCCGGCATCATCGACGGTTCGATCGAGGTCACCTCGCCGGCGTCGCCCGGTCAGTAGTCCCAACGGTTCCATCCGGGGGAGGTCAGCATCTGCTGGCCTCCCCCGGCCCGTTTCTGACGGTGTCGTACAGCCACGGGTGCGGTGCTCAGATGCGCGCCTGCTTGCTCAGATTCGCCCTCCCGCTCTCCTCTACAGTGGTGGCACGAGCACATCGCGGTCGCTTCGGGCAGCCGCGTGCGCCGTACCTCGCATCCGATTCAGCGCCGTTCTTTCGCCGGCGCAGGAAGGCCATGGCGCATGAAGCTCGAGCTTCGCGGCATCACCAAGCGCTTCGGAGCGCTGACCGCCAACGACCACATCGACCTCGTCGTCAAGCCGGGTGAGATCCACTGCCTGTTGGGTGAGAACGGCGCCGGCAAGAGCACGCTCATGAACGTGCTCTACGGCCTCTACCAGGCCGACGAGGGCGAGATCCTTCTCGACGATGTGGTGCAGAAGTTTGCCGGACCGGGCGATGCCATGAACGCCGGCATCGGCATGGTGCACCAGCACTTCATGCTCATCCCCGTGTTCACCGTGGCCGAGAACGTCATGCTCGGCCATGAGCAGACGAAGGCGGGCGGGCTGCTTGACCTTGAGGCTGCGCGCGCGACGGTGCGCGAGATCTCAAGCCGCTTCGGTTTCGACATCGACCCCGACGCCAAGATCGAAGACCTTCCTGTCGGCGTGCAGCAGCGCGTCGAGATCATCAAGGCTCTCTCACGCAACGCCAATGTGCTCGTCTTCGATGAGCCGACGGCTGTGCTCACGCCGCAAGAGACCGATGAGCTCATGGGCATCATGCGCCAATTGCGCGACGAGGGCACCTCGATCGTCTTCATCACTCACAAACTCCGCGAGGTGCGCGAAGTCGCCGACCGAATCACGGTCATCCGTCTCGGCAAGGTTGTTGGCGAGGCCTCGCCGACGGCGACCAACGCCGAGATGGCATCGCTCATGGTTGGTCGAGCAGTTGAACTGACGGTCGACAAGTCCGCGGCGACGCCGGGCGAACCCTCGCTCGTGGTCAGCGACCTCGTGGTCACGGACCACCAGGGGCAGGTGCTCGTCGACCACGTCTCGTTCACTCTGCACCGCGGCGAGATTCTCGCGATCGCCGGCGTTCAGGGCAACGGACAAACCGAGCTCACCGAAGCAATCATGGGCCTACAGAACAAAGTGCACGGCTCGATCTCGCTCGAAGGCACCGAGCTCGTCGGAACCTCGACGCGTCAGGTGCTGGATGCGGGGGTCGGCTTTGTGCCGGAAGACCGCACCGAAGACGGCCTCGTCGGCACCTTCTCGATCGCCGAGAACCTCATGCTTGACCGCTCGACGGGCGAGCCATTCGTCAAGTGGGGAACCCTGCAGCTCGCCGAGCTCGCGCGTTTCGCCACCGAACGGGTCGAGGAATTCGATGTGCGAACCCAGGGCATCACGCAAGCCGCCGGCCGACTTTCGGGCGGCAACCAACAGAAGGTGGTGCTGGCGCGCGAGCTCAGCCGAGACCTCGCCCTCTTTGTGGCGGCGCAGCCCACGCGGGGGCTCGACGTCGGGTCGATCGAGTTCGTGCACAAGCGCATCGTCGCGACACGCGATTCGGGCATACCCGTCATCGTGGTCTCGACCGAGCTCGACGAAGTCGCGGCACTCGCCGACCGCATTGCGGTCATGTACCGGGGGCGCATCATCGGCATTGTGCCGGGCGACACCCCTCGTGATGTTCTTGGATTGATGATGGCCGGAGAAACCCCGGCGGAGGTGGCCGCATGAGCGACGACACGAAGACCCCGACGTCGGCCGAGCCGCACGAGCAGACGGCCGCCGAGGCGGTTCACGAGCAGGTGGTTGCCCACGAGACCGGACGCGACGCATCCGAGCCCCCCGTTCCCCGCAGCAACCAGATCATCAAAGAGATCTTCGGCGGCAGCGCGGCGATCTCGGTGCTCGCGGTCGTTCTCGCGCTGATCTTCGGCGGCATTCTCATCGTGCTCACCGATGAAGCCGTCGCTCAGGCGAGTGCGTACTTCTTCTCGCGCCCCGGCGACATGCTCGCCGCGATGTGGGATGCCGTGGCGGGGGCCTACTCGGCGCTCTTCCGCGGTTCGGTGTTCAACTACCTGCGCGTCGACGACCTGGCTGTGGCGATCCGGCCGTTGACCGAGACACTTGCCAACGCGACTCCACTCATCGCTGCCGGCCTCGGTGTTGCCCTTGCATTCCGCGTTGGTCTCTTCAACATCGGTGGCCGCGGGCAGATGCTCATCGCGGCAGCAGCAGCCGGCTACGTGGGTGCCTACATCCCGATGCCGCCGGTCATCCACCTCATCGTCGCGCTCGTGATCGGCCTCATCGGCGGTGCTCTGTGGGGCGGTTTGGTGGGTCTGCTCAAGGCCCGCACGGGGGCACACGAGGTGATCGTGACGATCATGCTCAACTACATCGCCTTCTACCTCGTGTCGTTCTTGCTGCGCACCCCGGGCGCGTTGCAGGCACCGGGGCAAAACAACCCCAAGAGCGGCCCGATTCTCGAGACGGCAGAGTTTCCGCCGCTGCTCGGAGACGCCTACAACCTGAACCTCGGGTTCATCCTCGTCATCGTCGCCACGATCTACGTCTGGTACTTGCTCAACCGCTCGGCACTCGGATTCCGCTTCCGTGCCGTCGGCGAGAACCCGCACGCTGCGCGCGTGGCCGGCATCAAGGTCGAGCGCGTTTACGTGCAGGTGATGCTCATTGCCGGTGCTCTCGTTGGCCTCGCCGGTGTGTACCAGGTGCTCGGTAACTTCACCGGCGGCTTCGCCTCGGGTCTCGATGCGAGCATCGGATTCGACGC
The DNA here is from genome assembly GCA_043764515.1 of Microbacterium sp. GTDB lineage: Bacteria > Actinomycetota > Actinomycetes > Actinomycetales > Microbacteriaceae > Microcella. The sequence goes on along the minus strand of JAYUKK010000048.1, from coordinate 2,036 downwards.
GATCACCGTGGCCCTGCTGGGCCGCTCGAAGCCGTGGGGGGTCTTCTTCGCGGGCATCCTGTTCGGTGCCCTCAAGGCCGGTAGCTACACGATGCAGGCCTCCGAAGGCATTCCGGTCGACATCGTGCTCGTTGTGCAGTCGTTCATCGTGCTGTTCATCGCCGCACCCCCTCTGGTGCGATCGATATTCCGACTACCCACCCCTGATCCGCTGTTCCAGTGGCGGACTCCGAAGCTCGCCCGCACGGCGGAGGTGACCAAGTGAGCGTCGTGACGACCTCTCGAGAGTCTGGTTCTGGACTCGCTCCCGCTGCGATGGTCGTGCGCAGTTGGAAGGCCCCGATCGCGTTCGCGATCTTCACCATTCTTGGCGCGGTGCTGTTCATCGCGCTGGCGCGTGGCGGCGACACCACCTACCGGTTGAGCAACGACACAGACGCCATTGTGTTGCCGTCGATCGTGCTTCCGGCCGACGCCACGGGCATCGTGACCGTCGTGCTCATGGCGATCATCGCGGTCTACGCCTTCCTGCTCGTGCGCGGCGGAAACAAGATTCCGCTCTGGCTCACCACGATCTTTGCCCTCATGTTCTTGCTGGGGTTCTTGACGTGGGCAGCAGCCGGGTCGACGGTTCCGCTCGTCGGTCTGCTCGCCGGGGCCCTCACGGTGAGCACGCCCCTCATCTTCGGGTCGTTGGGCGGCGTCATCAGCGAGCGCGTCGGCGTGGTGAACATCGCCATCGAGGGTCAGTTGCTCGCGGGCGCCTTCGTCGCCGCGATGGTCGCGACCTTCACGGGATCGGCGATCGCCGGCCTGCTCGCCGCGATGGTCGCCGGTGCCGCCGTTTCGGCCGTGCTGGCAGCGTTTGCCATCAAGTACCTTGTCGACCAGGTCATCGTGGGTGTCGTGCTCAACGTGCTCGTCATCGGCCTCACGAGCTTTTTGTACTCGACGGTCATGACCGCCGACCCCGAGCTCTTTAACAAGCCCGAGCGGTTTGAGCGCATTGCCATTCCGCTGCTGAGCGACATCCCGGTGCTCGGCCCCATCCTGTTCAACCAGACGATCATCGTGTACCTGATGTTCGCGCTCGTGCCGGCGGTGTGGTTCGCGCTCTTCAAGACGCGCTGGGGTCTGCGCGTGCGCTCGGTGGGCGAGCACCCCAAGGCCGCCGACACCGTGGGTATCAACGTGCAGGCCACGCGCTTCTGGAACGTGCTTCTTGCCGGGCTCATCGTGGGCGGCGGCGGCGCGTTCTTCACCCTCGCGGCCATTGGCTCGTTCACGAAAGAGATGACCAATGGCGCGGGCTTCATCGCCTTGGCCGCCGTCATTTTCGGCCAGTGGAACCCGATTCGCGCGACACTCGCGGCGCTGCTCTTCGGCTTCGCGACGAACCTGCAGTCGACCCTGTCGATCGTGGGCTCGCCCGTGCCGAGCGAGTTCATGCTGATGCTTCCCTATCTCGTGACGATCTTCGCCGTGGCCGGTCTCGTCGGGTTCTCGCGCCCGCCAGCCGCCTCGGGCAAGCCCTACGTCAAGTGATGCGGGCACAGCCATGACCGACATTGACTGGGATGCCCTGCGCGCCGTCGCGCTCGAAGCGATGGCACACGCCTATGTGCCGTACTCGCACTTTCCGGTGGGGGTCGCGGCGATCGTCGACGACGGCCGCGTGATCTCGGGCTGCAACGTGGAGAACGCCTCGTACGGTCTCACGCTGTGCGCCGAGTGCGCGCTCGTCTCGAGCCTGCACATGACGGGCGGCGGCAAGCTGGTGGCGTTCACGTGTGTCGACGGCAACGGTGGCGCGCTCATGCCTTGCGGGCGCTGCCGTCAACTGCTCTTTGAGCACTCGGCCGAGGGCATGTTGCTCGAGACCGTGTCGGGCATCAAGACCATCGATGAGGTGCTGCCCGACGCGTTCGGGCCCCGCACCCTGGAGGAGTTTCGCGCATGAGCATTGAACCGTTCGACGTCGTCGACCTCATCCGCACCAAGCGCGACAAGGGCACCCTCTCCACCGATCAGATCGG
>JAYUKK010000047.1:0-5205 GCA_043764515.1 Microbacterium sp. | reverse complement strand
GTCAGCCGAGTGACATCGGGAGCCTGCAATCGACTGTCGTCGCTGACGTTGTCGTCGATCAAGACGCCATTGGCATCGACGGCTCCGAAGTAGAACGGGTTCGAGAAGATCGAGGGAGTCAGTTCGTCGAACGAGTCGAACTCGTCGACGGCGAACGACTCGGGCAGGTCATCCGCAGCCTGGTTGATCTGTCGGTCAACCTCGTCGATGAGCGTGCGCTGGAGCACCGTGAGGGTGCCAATGCCGACGACGAGCAGACCGAGGGTCACCACGAAAACCGTGACGCCCGTGATCTTCGACCGTAGCGAGATTGACTCCCACCACTGCGTCACTTGCTCGTGCATTGGGGTCGCCGACCTCGCGGAACCCCGCTAGACCTTGGCGGCTTTGAGCATGTAGCCGAAGCCACGCTTCGTCTGGATGATCGGTTCGTCCGTGTGCGGGTCGAGCTTGCGGCGGAGATACGAGATGTAGCTCTCGACAATTCCGGCGTCGCCATTGAAGTCGTACTCCCACACGTGGTCGAGAATCTGGGCCTTCGACAGCACGCGGTTCGGGTTGAGCATGAGGTACCGAAGTAGCTTGAACTCGGTGGGGCTGAGCTCGATCACCTCGTCGCCGACGGTGACCTCGTGTGTGTCTTGGTCCATGGTCAGGTCGCCGGTGCGGATGACCGAGTCGTCTTCTTCTTGCATCGTGCGGCGCAGAATGGCCTTGATGCGCGCGACGATCTCGTCGAGGCTGAACGGCTTGGTCACGTAGTCGTCGCCACCCACCGTGAGACCCATGATCTTGTCGTCGGTGTCGTCTTTTGCCGTGAGGAAGAGGATGGGGCTCGTGTAGCCGCTCGACCGCAGTCGCTTGGTGACGCCGAAGCCATTGATGTCGGGCAGCATGACGTCGAGGATGATGAGGTCGGGCTCCTCCTCGAGCACCGCCGAGATGGCCTGCGCCCCGTTACCGACGGCGCGCACGGCGAATCCTGCGAAGCGCAGGCTCGTGGTGAGCAGGTCGCGAATGTTCGGTTCGTCATCAACGATAAGAATCTTGGGTCCGTCAGCCATGGTCTCAGTATCTGGGCTTTTCGTGAAAGTTTCCTGAACGCCATCGGCCTGTCGGAAAATCAGTGCTGAGCGGTAGCGTTCGGGGATGCAGATTCTCCTCATTCCCGGCTTCTGGCTTGACGGCGACTCGTGGGGTGGCATTGCGGCCGACCTCGCCGTCGCGGGGCATTCGGTGCAAGCCCTGACCCTGCCCGGCAAGCGCTCCGGCGATACCGACCTCGCCGCTATCGGTCTCCGCACGCATGTGGATGCTGTGCTCGAGGTGGTCGACGCCCTGCAGGGCCCCGTGGTGCTCGTCGGGCACTCGGGCGGCGGAACGATCGCGTGGGCAGTCGCCGATTCCCGACCCGCGCGCATCGCGCGGGTCGTCTTCGTCGACGCGGTGCCGCAGCCCACCGGGAGTGTCATCAACGATGAGCTGCCCGTTGTGGGGGATTCCGTGCCACTTCCCGACTGGTCGGTGTTCGAACCGGAAGACCTCATCGACCTCGATGACGAACTGCGCGCGCACTTTGGTGCGATCGCGGTGCCTGAGCCCGCTGGTGTTGCTAATGAGCCGACCCACCTCGATAACGAGGCCCGCTTCACCGTGCCGGTCACGATCATCGCGTGCCAGTTTCCGGCCGACCTGATCCGTCAAGCGATCGCGAACGAGCGCGAGTGGGCGAGCGAGGTGGCCGGCATGCAGCACCTTGAGTTCATCGAGCTACCCACCGGCCACTGGCCGCAATTCACCAAGCCGGCCGAGCTCGCGCGCAGCATCCTGAGTGCGGTCGAATCCTCGCAAACCGGCCAGCACGCCCCGTAGTCTTAGCGACATGCGTTCACCTCGCCGAATCAGTGCTGGCATCGTCGCGCTTGCGCTCGCGACGAGCGTGCTGGCCGCCTCGCCCGCCCAGGCTGCCCCTCAGTCGCTGTTCGGTACGACCGTCGACGTTGTGGCGTCGATTTCTAGCGAAAGTCTGCTGGGGTCGACCGCGCATGTGCCCTTCTCAGGAGGCCCGCTGCTCGCCGAACTCGGCGCCTCGCTGGCGTCTGATGTCGAGGTGACGGTGCTCGCTGGAGTCACGACAATTGACTCGTGCACGATCACCGCCGGCGATACAACCTGCGGGATGTCGACGGGCGGCAGCCTTCCATCGGGTGCGACACCCGTGACTATTCGATTCGCCATGGGGCCGACAACTAGCGACTACGCGGGCACCATCTTTGCCGTCACGAACACCGCCCCCACGGTGCGCATCCAGTGGCAAGACGCGGCGGGCACGTGGGTCGACGGTTCGGGCATCGGGTTGCCGTTGCGGGGCGCGACCGCCCTCCGTTGCGTCGTGACCAACAACTCCAACGCTCCCGTCACGTTCAACTCGTTCTCGTCGATGGTCTCGCTGGTTCCCTCCGGCTCTAGTGTCGTGCCCATCACGGGGACACTCGCAGCGGGGGCCATTGGCTATTACCCGATCTGGTCAGGACTCGCGACGGAGGCATCCAGCGCCTCGTGCTCTGGCAGCGTCTTGCTGCGGGATGGCACAGGTACCGGCAACGGAACGGGCGGCGGGGTCATCCCTATCGGTGGAACGATCTCGGTAGACCGAACTCCCGCGCCGGCAACAACCGTCACGATCACCGGCGATCTCATCGTGCCGCCGGTCGTGTCGGAGTACTCCGTACTTCTCGACGGCGTCCCCGTCGCGGGCTCTCCGGTCACTGCTCCGGGGCCCGACTTCGATTTTTCGATTGATGTCGATATTCCGGCCTCGCTTGCGCCGGGCGACCACGTCGTGACCGTCGTGGCGACATACTCCGGTCAAGACTCCGCCCTTGCGGCCTTCCCGTTCGAGGTGGCTGAGCCGGAGCTCGCCGCCACGGGCTCGGTGCTCGATGCGAGCGCGCTGGTGACCCCCGCAGCACTCGGGCTCCTGACCCTGGTGGCCGGTGCACTCATGATCGTCACCGTTCGCCGCCGCCGCGTCGCCTGAACCCGGCACGCGTCAGGCGGCCACCGCGATCTGGTCGGCGTCGAGGATCGTGTAGCTGTAGCCCTGCTCGGCAAGGAACCGTTGGCGGTTTTGCGCGAAGTCTTGGTCGACCGTGTCGCGCGCGACGAGCGTGTAAAAGCTCGCCGGAATTCCGCTCTGCTTCGGCCGCAGCAGGCGCCCGAGGCGCTGTGCTTCTTCTTGCCGTGAGCCGAACGAGCCCGAGACCTGAATCGCGACCGTGGCTTCGGGCAGGTCCACCGAGAAGTTGGCGACCTTCGACACGACGAGTACGGGCGTGCGGCCATCCCGAAACTCTTGGAACAGTCGTTCGCGCTCGTCGACCGGCGTCGCCCCCGTGAGCTTGGGTACGCCGATGGCCTCAGCCAACTCGTCAATCTGGTCGAGGTACTGACCAATGATGAGGATGCGCTCGCCCTCGTGCTGCTTCACCAGCCGCTGGACAACTCCGAGCTTGGCCGGTGCCGTCGCCGCAAGGCGGTAGCGCTGGTCATCGGCGCTCGCCGCATATTCGAGCCGCTCGGTCGGGGGCAGGTCGATGCGCACCTCGAAGCAGCTCGCGGGCGAGATGTAGCCCTGCGCTTCAATCTCTTTCCACGGGGCGTCGAAGCGCTTGGGCCCGATGAGGCTGAAGACGTCGCTTTCGCGGCCGTCTTCACGCACGAGCGTGGCCGTAAGGCCCAGGCGGCGGCGGGCCTGCAGCTCTGCCGTGAGCTTGAACACGGGCGCGGGCAGCAAGTGCACCTCGTCGTAGACGATGAGGCCCCAGTCGAGGGCGTCGAGCAGCGCCAGGTGGGCGTACTCGCCCTTTCGCTTCGCGGTGAGAATTTGGTAGGTCGCGATCGTGACCGGCTTGATTTCTTTCACCTGCCCCGAGTACTCGCCGACCTCGTCTTCGGTGAGGCTCGTGCGCGCGAGCAATTCGGCTCGCCACTGCCGCGCTGAGACGGTGTTCGTCACGAGAATCAACGTCGTCGTGTCGGCCTGCGCCATCGCCCCCGCACCCACGAGCGTCTTGCCGGCGCCGCAGGGCAGCACCACCACTCCCGAACCGCCCTCGAAGAACTGGTCGATCGCCTGCTGCTGGTAAGGCCGCAGGCCCCACTCGGCGAGGTCGAGGTTGATCTGGTGCGGTGTTCCGGGGGTGTACCCAGCGAGGTCTTCCGCCGGCCAGCCGATCTTGACGAGCTCCTGCTTCACCTGACCGCGCGCCCACGGGGCCAACTCGAACGCGGAGTGATCGATGCGCCGGGTGAGCAGCGGGGCCACCTTCTTGTTGGCGGCGATCTCGGTGAGCACCGCGGCATCCGTCGACCTCAGCACGAGCGTGCCTTCTTCGTTGCGCACGATGATCAGGCGGCCGTAGCGTCCCACGGTCTCGGTGATATCGATCGACACCGACTGGGGTACCGGAAACTTGGCGTACTTCTCGAGCACAGCGAGCATCTCGTCGGCTTCGTGGCCCGCAGCACGGGCGTTCCAGAGGCCCAGCCGTGTGATGCGGTAGGTGTGCACGTGCTCAGGCGCGCGCTCTAGTTCAGCGAACACGGCGAGGGCGTGGCGAGCCTCGTTCGCTCGCGGATTCGCGACCTCGAGCAGCACGGTGCGATCGCTCTGAACGATGAGAGGCCCGTCGGGATTCATAACGGGCCAGTCTAGGCGGCGTGGCTGAGAGCGATGGCGCAGCCGTGAGCGGTGGCCCGGCTGAGAGCGATGGCGCAGCCGTGAGCGGTGGCTTGACTCAGCGGCGTGGTGTGCGCGGGTTATTCGAGCGGCTCGAGAGCCGTGATGCTCGACACTGGCAGCGTGCGCTCAATGTCGGCCGCCTTGTCGCGCCCGCGCACGCGGCCGGCAGCGATTCCCGTGGGCTCGAGGTCAAATGAGCGCTGGCTGCCGTCGGGCAACTGCACCGTGGCGCGCAGCGACAACTTGCCGCGCAACGCGAGCTCCCACTGCCGGGCCACCCAGGCGGAATCGCCGTCGATGCCAACCGTCGAGCCGCTGCGGATGCGCGCGACCGCCGCCGCCACCGAGTCGTCGATCACGACGGGTGCGGGGCGCGACCGTGTGCGCCCCGGCCGCTCCGGCGTGATCGTGCCTTCATCGGCCGCGGCCGGGTAGCGCGCGTCGATGAGCGTCCACAGCAC
>JAYUKK010000046.1:0-1577 GCA_043764515.1 Microbacterium sp. | reverse complement strand
AGCTCGACCCCGCCGTTCGCGCTGCGGGGGGCTCTTTCTCAGGCGCGCAGTGTCGCGCCGTGCCGCTCACCGGCCACGGTGAGGCCGGCAAGCTTGGCCTCCGTCGCCTCGGCGGCCGTGAGCGTGCGGTCGGCGGCGCGGAATCGCAGGGCGAGCGTCAGCGACTTCGTACCGGGCTCGAGGCCAGCACCGCGGTAGTCGTCGACAAGTACGGCTGACTCGAGCAAGACACCGGCGCCCTCGATGACGGCATCGCGCACGGCACCCGCGGGCACCGACTCGGCGACGACGACCGAGAGGTCTTGCGTGGCCGCGGGGAACGCCGCGATCGTGCCGGCGCTCACCTCGCTCGAACCAAGCGCGATGAGCGCCTCGAGATCGAGCTCCAGCACGCCGACGCGCCGCGGCAGGTCACGCTCAAGGGCAACTGCGGGCAGCAACTCTCCCGCGACACCGACCGCGTTGTCACCCACCCACAGAGTCGCCGTTCGACCAGGGTGCAGCGCGGGGTGCGATCCGCTGTCGACGCGCAGCACGACACCCGCGACGGCGGCTACGGCATGTGCCGCATCCACCGCATCGGCGATACCGGCGTGCTCGGCCGTCTGGCCGATTCCGCGCGAACGACGATCACCGATGAACAGCGCGGCGAGGTACCAGGGCTGGGCCGGGATGCTGCGCTCAAGCTCGTCGAGCGCCGCACCCTGCGGCGGCTGCTGCGCCGTGGGCACGGCGGCGACGCCGTAGCTCGCCCCCGCCTCCGGCAGGTACACCGTGCCGATTTCGAAGAGTGCCAGGTCGGTGAGGCCGCGCGCGATGTTGCGGTGCGCGATGCGCGTGAGACCCGGGATCAGGCTGCGCCGCAACCGCCCCGTGTCACTGTCGAAGGGGTTCGCGATTGCCATGCTTGGCGCATCACCATCGGTCAGCGCCACATCGTCGAGCGAGACGAAGGGATACGCGAGTACCTCGGTGAGACCGGCGGCCGCAAGGGCGTTGGCCGTCGAGCGCCGCACGCGCTGCGAGCGCGTCAATCCGCGGCCGGGGGGCGCGACGGGCAGCACAGCGGGGATGCGGTCGTACCCGACGATGCGGGCGACTTCTTCGGCGAGTGACGGGGCATCGACGAGGTCCGGCCGCCAGCTGGGCGGAGTCACCTGCCAGCCATCGGTCTGTACCTCGAGTGAGCATCCGATATCCCGCAGAGATTCGGTGATCTCATCGAGAGAGAAGTCGACTCCGATCAGGGCGTCGACGAAACCGTCGGCGAGGTGAATCGCGGCCGGCGGGCGGGCATCGATCCAGCGCGAGCCGAGCGCATCGACGGTGCCCCCGGCGAGCTCAACGAGCAGGTCGACGACCCGCTGGGCCGCCGGCTCAGCCACGAGCGGGTCGACCCCGCGGGCGAACCGTCGCGAGGCCTCGCTGGGGAGCTTGTGACGGCGGGCCGTGCGGGCGGTCGAGACGGGCTCGAACGTTGCCGCCTCGACGAGCACGTCAATCGTGGTCTCGCTGATCTCGGTGCTGGCGCCACCCATGACCCCCGCGAGGCCGATCGGCCCCGACTCGTCGGTGAT
>JAYUKK010000045.1:0-5236 GCA_043764515.1 Microbacterium sp. | reverse complement strand
CTGTTGGGCGGGTGGGCCGCGCTCAAGCAGACCGACCTCAAGCTGCTGCTCGCCTATGGCACGGTGAGCCAACTGGGCTTGCTCGTCGTGGTCGCGGGCTTCGGCACGCGCGACACCGCACTCGCCGCGCTCGCGATGCTGCTCGCTCACGCGCTGTTCAAGGCCGCGCTGTTTCTCGTCGTGGGCATCATCGATCACAAAGCCGGCACGCGTGATCTGCGCAAACTCTCTGGCCTGGGTCGTCGCTCGCCCTGGCTCGCGGGCATCACCCTCGTGGTGCTCGCCTCGATGGCGGGGCTGCCGCCGGTGTTCGGATTTGTGGCGAAAGAGACGGCGCTGTACGCGTTGCTCGCGGCGGCCACGGGCGAGGGTACGGCCACCCTCGACGCGGCCGGGCAGACCTGGGCCGCGATCGCGACGGTGGGCGTCGTGGCCGGGTCGGCGCTGACGGTGGCGTACAGCATCCGTTTCTTCTGGGGCGCCTTCGCTCGCAAACCGGGGGTTGACGACGTCACGGCCCTCGAGGTGGTCAGCCGACGCTTCTTGCTCGCACCCGCTGTGCTCGCTGTGACGAGCCTCGCGCTCGGGCCGCTCGCCGCCGTCGTCGACACCGGCCTTGCGGGCTATTCGGCGCTGTTCGCGGGTCGAGAGGCCGAGGGTGAGACCTACCACCTCGCGCTCTGGCACGGTCTGACGCCCGAGCTAGGGCTCTCGCTGCTCGCGATCGCCCTCGGCGTGCTGCTGTTCGTCGCGCGCGAACCCGTCAGCCGGTTGCAGTCGCGTCTCGCGAGCTCGACGACCGCCTCGGATCGGTACTGGGATGTCATGGGTGCCGTCGATCGGCTGGCCGTGCGCGTCACGAGCCTCACCCAGCGCGGCTCGCTGCCCTTCTACCTCGGGGTCATTCTCGTGGTCTTCATTGCGGTGACGGCGGCGGCGCTGATCGCGGCGGGCTCGTGGCCAACAGCCGTGCGGTGGTGGGATCACCCCGCTCAACTCGCGATCGGCATCGTGATCGTTATTGCCGCGATTGCCGCAACGCAGGCTCAGAAGCGCTTCGCCGCACTCGTCATCGTCGGCACCACCGGCTTCGGCATGTCGGCCATCTTTGCCCTGCAGGGCGCCCCCGATCTCGCCCTCACGCAGATTCTCGTCGAAGTCGTGACCCTGATCGCGTTCGTTCTCGTGCTGCGCCGACTGCCCGCACGGCTCGGAGACAAAAACGGAAGCACGCATCGGATGCTGCGCGCGGCCATCGGCATCGGCGTCGGCCTGGTCATGGCCGTCGTCGCGATCGTTGTGGCCGGAGCTCGCCAAGCCGAACCGATCTCGCTCGCGTGGCCGCAGTTGGCGTACGAGATCGGCCACGGCCGCAACACCGTCAACGTGGCCCTCGTCGACCTGCGCGGCTGGGACACGATGGGGGAGCTCGCTGTCGTGATCGCTGCTGCAACGGGAGTCGCGAGCCTGCTCTTCCTTCGTGGCCGGGGCGAGCCACCGCAAAGAATCGGCCGCACCGCCGTCAAGCGACGCATCTCGGCGCGGCTCGACCGCGTTCGTGAGCAGGGTGACGAGGGCGAGCTGCGCAATGCGTGGATTCTGGCGGGCCCCACGCTTGACCCGAGGCACCGATCAATCTTGCTGGAGGTGGTGGTGCGCTTGACCTTCCACGCCATCATCGTGATCTCGCTCTATCTGCTGTTCGCCGGCCATAACCTTCCGGGCGGCGGATTCGTGGGTGGGCTCGTAGCCGGACTCGCCCTCGTCGGGCGTTACCTCGCCGGGGGTCGGTACGAGCTCGGCGCCGCCGTGCCGCTGGGCGCCGGTGCCGTCTTGGGCACGGGCCTGTTGATCGCCGCTGGCACCGCCTTCGCCCCGTTGCTCGTCGGGGCCCCACCGCTCACGTCGACCTACTGGGAAGGCGAGCTGTGGCTTCTTGGAGAGGTGGAGTTTGTGACGTCCACCATCTTCGACATCGGCGTATACCTCGTCGTCGTGGGCCTCGTGCTCGACGTGTTGCGCAGCCTTGGCGGCGAAGTCGACCGACAGGGTGGCGACGAGCTGGCGTCGGCGGGCATGGTGGCGGCAGCATCCGCGGCCTCGTCGACAACGCGCGGAGGCGATCGATGACCGTCTCCCTCGTGCTCGTCGTGATCATGGCCGCGCTCATTGCCTGCGGCGTTTACCTTCTGCTCGAGCGGAGCCTGACGCGCGTCGTTCTGGGCTTCTTGCTGATCGGCAACGGCGTCAATCTGCTCATTCTCATCATGGGTGGTCCCTCGGGCTTCGCACCGATCTACGACGACTCGCTCGATCCGTCGGAGTACAACGACCCGCTCCCGCAAGCGCTTATCCTCACGGCCATCGTGATCACCTTCGCCGTCTCGGCATTCTTGCTCGCGCTTATCTACCGCTCATGGCGTCTCGCGAATGTCGACGATGTTGCCGATGACGCTGACGACGTCGCGCTGCGCGAGGGCGCCGTGACGATGCCGATGGAAGAGGTCGCGTTCACCGAGGGCGACACCGACTTCCCGGTCGAGGCGCCCCGATGATCGCCGCCCTCGTCCCGCTCGTCGTACTCGTGCCCCTCATGGCAGCGGGCCTCACGCTTGTGCTTGGCCGTCGAGCCCGCCCGCAACGCATCGTGGCTGCCCTCGCGCTCACTGTCGTTCTCGGCATCAGCATCGCCCTGCTCATTGGTGTCGATCAGCACGGCGCCGTGATGGTCGAGGCGGGAAACTGGCCGGCACCGTTCGGCATCGTGCTCGTGGTCGACCGCCTCGCGGCACTCATGCTCGTCGTGTCGTCGCTTGTACTACTCGCCGTGCTCGTGTTCTCGATTGGTCAGGGTCTCGCCGATGGCGATGATGAAACTCCGGTGTCGATCTACTACCCGACCTACCTCATCTTGACCACGGGTGTCATGGTTGCCTTCGTCGCGGGTGACTTGTTTAACCTCTATGTCGGCTTTGAGATCTTGCTCGTCGCCAGCTACGTGCTCATTACCCTGGGCGGTACACAAGCGCGCATTCGGGCCGGCGTGACCTACGTGATCGTGAGCCTGCTCTCATCGATCTTGTTCTTGTCATCCATCGGCATGGTCTACGGCGCCCTTGGCACCGTGAACCTCGCCCAGGTCGCCGAACGCATGAGTGACCTGCCCATCGACGTGCAGATTGTGCTGCACGTCATGCTCCTGGTCGCGTTCGGCATCAAGGCCGCGGTCTTCCCGCTGTCGTTCTGGCTCCCTGACAGCTACCCTTCGGCGCCCGCGCCGGTGACCGCGGCTTTTGCCGGCCTGCTCACGAAGATCGGCGTGTACGCGATCATCCGGGTCGAGACCGTCATCTTTCCCAGCCCCGAACTCAACCCGGCACTCATGGTCGTCGCGCTGCTCACGATGGTCGTCGGCGCCCTGGGGGCGGTGGCCCAGGCTGACATCAAGCGCATCCTGTCATTCACGCTCGTCAGTCACATTGGCTACATGATCTTGGGCGTCGCCCTAGGCACGGTTGCTGGCACGGCGGCAGCGATCTACTACATCGTTCACCACATCGTCGTGCAGACAACCCTCTTCCTCGCCGCAGGCCTCGTGGAGCGCGAGGCGGGCAGCACCTCAATCACGCGCATTGGCGGGTTGCTCGCCAGCGCGCCGCTCGTGGGCGTGCTGTTCTTCATTCCGGCCCTCAACCTCGGCGGAATCCCACCGTTCTCGGGCTTCATCGGCAAGCTCGGACTGTTCCAGGCCACTGCGGCGCAGGGCGATGCGCTCGCCTATGTGCTCATCGGCGCTGGCGCCCTCGTGTCGTTGCTGACGCTCTATGCGCTCGTGCGCGTGTGGAACCTCGCCTTTTGGCGTCCGGCGGCGGATGTCGAGGGTGATGAGTCACGCCTGCTGCGCGCCGTCGAAGAGGCCCCCGACAGCACCGCGACTCTCTCTGAGATCCGCGCAACTCCGCGCCTCATGACGCTCAGTACCGTGGGCATGGTGATCGCGGGTCTCTCCCTCACGGTGTTTGCAGGGCCGCTCTACGGCCTGGCAGACCGTGCGGCACAGGGCCTCGACGGGTCGACCGTCTACATCGAACTCGTACTCCCGAGCGCCACGTCAGGTGAGGAGAAGTGATGGCCAACGAATCGCGCGCGCGCGTGACCGTGCGTCAACAGCTTCCTCTGCTGCTCGCGCTCGTCGTGCTGTGGATGCTGCTCTGGGGCTCGACCACGCCCCTCACCATCGTCTCCGGGGTCGTCGTGGCCCTCGCCGTCACCCGCGCGTTCTATCTGCCCCCCGTCGAGCTGTCGGGGCGCTTCAACCTGTTCTGGTTCATCATGTTCGTCGCTCGCGTGCTGGGCGAGATGGTGGTCGCCTCGTTCCAGGTTGCTCTGCTCGCCATCGGGCCCCGGTCGCGCCACGAGAGCGCGCTCGTCAAGGTCGATCTGCACACGCGTTCTGACTTCATCCTCACGGGTACGGCTCTCGCGGTCTCGCTCGTTCCGGGGTCGATCGTGGTGGAGGTCGACCGCGCGAGCACCGTTCTCTATGTGCACACGCTCTCGGTGCACTCTGCCGCTGAAGTCGAGGAGGCTCGGGCTCACGTGCTCGGCCTCGAGCGTAGCTTGCTGCGCGCCTGGGGCTCGCGCGACGAATGGGAGGCGGTGCGCTGATGATTGTGTTGTGGATCATCGCCGGCGTTATCGCGACGGCAGCCGTGCTCATCGTGCTCGTGCGCCTCATCACGGGCCCAACGCTCATCGACCGACTGATCGCGAGCGATGTGCTGCTGACGACGCTCATTCTGGTGGTCGGTGCCGAGATGGTGATCTCGGGCCACACGCGCTCGATTCCGCTCATGGTCGTGCTCGCGGCAACGGCGATTCTCGGCAGCGTCGCTGTCGCGCGGTTTGTGACGCGCACGACGGCCGAGTCGGGCGGCGTGACGCCGGATAGCGCCGTGGCGGGGGAGGGTGACGATGCTCGACGCTGAACCATGGAACGGCATCGTCGATCTGGTCGCCGCTAGCCTGCTCATCGCGGCCGCCCTGCTCACACTCGCGGCGGCAATCGGGCTGCTCCGCTTTCCTGATCCTCTCTCGCGGCTACACGCCGCCACCAAGCCGCAGATTCTCGGTCTGCTACTCGTGGTCATCGCCCTCGCGCTGAGTGCGCGCAGTTGGACGGTGCTGCTCTTGCTGATCCCCGTCGTCGTGTTTCAGTTTCTGACGGCGCCGATCT
>JAYUKK010000044.1:0-5202 GCA_043764515.1 Microbacterium sp. | reverse complement strand
GGGTCTTCCTGAGGGCCGAGTGCTGCTGACCAACTTTGACTATCTGTCTATTCCGCGCCGTAAGAACCCCCTCGGTGTCATCCGCGCGTACCGCGAGGCCGTCGCCCACGACGAGGGCGTCACGCTCGTCGTGAAGTCGATCAATGCCCATCTCGCACCGCTCGCACACGACGAGATCGTGCGTGCGACCCGCGGGCGCGACGATATTCGCATCGTCGACGCCTACGTTTCACACGCCGAAATGCAGGCAATGATCGAGCTCAGTGACGGCTATCTCTCGCTGCACCGGTCGGAGGGCTTCGGACTCAACGTGGCCGACGCGATCGCGCGCGGCACGCCCGTCGTCAGCACCGCGTACTCGGGCACGCTCGAGTTCACCACTCCCGAGACCGCAGTGCTCGTTCCCTGGGCACCGATCGAGGTCGGGCCCGGGGCTGACCCGTACCCCGCGTCGGCTCTGTGGGCGGAGCCCGACCACGCCGCCGCCGTGCTCGCCATTCGCTCACTGCTTGATGACCCGACGGCGGCGCAGGAGCGCGCCCGCCGCGGCATCGAGGCGATCGAACGCGACTGGTCGCTGACGGCCACCAGCCATCGGATCGCACCCGCGATTCTGCCCCGCCCCCTCACCATGCAGGAGTCCGAATGATCGTGCTCATCGGCGACGTCGGCAACCCCGACGGCCACTATCACCTCGGCGATGAGGCGATGCTCGAAAGTGCCGTGCACGCACTGCGCGAGCGCGGGCAGCACGAGATCACCGTGATCTCTTCCGATCCCGCCTCGACGCAGGAGCGGTACGGGGTCGCGTCTATTGGGCGCATTGGATTCACCGGTCTCACGTCAGCGCAGCGCGAAAGCCGCCTCGAGGCCGTCGTCGGCGCTGCCCGCGGCGAGCTCGGTCGCATTGATTGGCACGACAGCGCGTGGGCCGTGATCGAGGCAATCGCGGCAAGCACCGGTGTCATCGTTACAGGTGGCGGCAACCTCTCGCTGCTGTGGCCTGAGCACGTCTACGAGCGCGTTGCGCTTGCCCGCATCGCCACCGTCATGGGCCGGCCGATCGCCCTCAGCGGCCAGATGCTCGGGCCGTTCCTCGATCAGCGCACGGGCGAACTCGTGGGCGAGCTGCTGGCGTCGGCCGTGGCCATCGGCGTCCGCGACGGGCATTCGCTCGAGATTGCTCACCGGCTCATCGGCGAGCGCCCCGTGTCGTTGCTCGGCGACGATGCTCTGCTGCTCGGTGACGACGCCGCCGGCCTCGACGCCGACGGGGTCGACGCCGGACCCGTGGTCGCGACCTTCGCCCCCTACCTAGCCGGCATCCCGATCGACGCTTTCGTCGCCGGCGCAGCGACGACGCTAGAGACGCTCCGGCAGCTCACTGGCGCCGACGTGCAGTTCGTTCCGCACGCCGGCACCCTCGGCCGGCACGATGACGACGACAGCGTCTTGCACGCGCGCGTCGCGGAACGGCTCGGGCACGGCACGCTGAGCCCCCTGCTCGACGCCACCGCAACAGCGACACTGCACCGTTCTGCGTCGTTCACGCTCTCGACTCGCTACCACCCCCTTGTCTTCGCGAGCCTTGCGGGGCGGCCCATGATCGGTGCCCCCGCCGACGACTACACCGCCACCAAGATCAGCGGAGCCCTCGCCGTCATTGGCGCGCAGCAGGCACTCGTGCCGGCCGGCGCACTCGGTGGATCGGCCTGCATCGCGGCGGCCACGTCGGTGTGGGCCGCACGCGATCTCATTGCCGCCGCCGCGGCAGCGCGTCGACCCGGGCTGATCGATGCGCACCGTCGATGGTGGGACGCGCTTGCCGATTCATTCGGCGCCGCACCCGCGGTCGTCGTACCGGCCGCGGCCGAGCTCGCGCTTGTCGACGAGCCCACGCGCACAGAACTCACTCGCATTACTAGCGTGCACCTGAGCGCCGGATCGCGCACCACCATGAACAACTTCGAGGCAACGGAACGTGGACTCGAGGTCGACGCGGTCCGCACCGAACTGGACGAGGCCACGCAAACCATCGCCGACCTGCACGACGAGCTGGCCCGGTCGACGCAACAAGCGTCTGAGCTGGAGGGCGCGCTCGCCCAGTCGCACCGGTTGCTGAGCGAGCTCGCCGACCCCGCCCTCCAGCGGGGCCTTTCACGCAATGTCGATCGATACATCCCGCCCTCGACCATTGAGGCGCTCCTCGATACCCGCACCTTCCGCTGGGCGCGCCGCGTGCGCAGCGCGTGGGCGCGCGTGCGCCGCTCGGCGCGCCGCTCGTGAATCAGCCTCTCACCGCGGTCGTAATGCCCGCCTACAACGAGGGTGTCAACCTCGGTGAGGTCGTCCCCGAGCTCGCCGTCGTGCTCGCAGGCCTCGAGGGGCCGAGCCTGATTTTCGTCGTCAACGACGGCTCGACCGACGACACGCGCTCCGTTCTCACCGCCCTCGCCGCCACGCAGCCGACTCTGCAGGCTGTTCATGTGCCCGGGCGTTCAGGCAAAGCGTTGGCGTTGCGCGCGGGGTTCACGTCGGCGCTCGACGCGGGCGCCGCGCGCATCGTCATGATGGATGCCGACGGGCAAGACCACCCCAGCGAGATCCCTCGGTTGTTGGCGGCGCTCGACGAGGGCGCTGATCTCGCGACCGGTGCCCGCAATAAGAGGCGCCAGGATCGATTCATCAAACGCTGGTCCTCAGTCGTCTACAACTCCGTCACCGCGCGCGTTTCGGGCGTGCGCAGCCGCGACATGAACTCAGGGCTTAAGGCCATGACCGCGAACGTGGCGACTGACCTCCTGCCCTCGCTCTATGGCGACCTGCACCGCTACGTCAGCGTCGTCGCCCATTGGCGCGGCTACCGACTGGTCGACGTGCCCGTCATCCATCGGCCTCGCCTGCATGGAACCTCGAAGTACGGCCCGCGGCGCTATTGGCGCGGCCTTATGGATCTGGTCACGATCCGGTTCCTTGTCGCCTATCAGCACCGCCCGTCGCACCTTGTGAGCACGGTCGGGCTGCTCGCGCTCCTCGGCGGCAGTGTGATTCTGAGCGTGCTGGTTGTCGAGTGGCTCCTCGGCAATCCCATCGGCGACCGACCCCTGCTGCTCGCGGGCGTGCTCCTGGTCGTGAGCGGGCTGCAACTGGTGCTCTTCGGACTTGTCGCCGAGTTGATCGTCGCCGTCGGCGAGCGCATCATGCACGACCGCCAACGACGGTGACGGTCACCCTTGGCGGGTTGCTTCCCGTTATCGCAGCCATGCTCAGCCTGCTCGCCGCAGCCGGAGCGCTCGGTATTGCCGCTGCTCCCCTGATCGAGCGCCGGCGCAACGCCGCGGTGCCGGTGGGGCTGCTGCTGGGCATCGGCATCGCGCTCGCCTCAACCGTCGTGACCCTCGCATGGATGCTGCGCATTGATGTCGCCGCAACGGCCATCGGCCTGACGATCGCGGGGGCGGTGGGCGCAGTGACCGTCGTCATCGTTGCGCTCGCGCGGCACGGCCGGTCGGCTCTTCGCTTGCAGGAACGGCAGCTCGGCACGGCCCTCATCAGCGTGCTCGTGGCCGTGCTGGTTCTGGCGCCCCTCGCCGTGCAGGGCTTCGCCGCGTGGACGGCGTTCATCAACGACTTTCACCGCTATGCGGCGAGCGCCATGGTGTGGACTGCCGAGACGTCGAACCCGGGCAGCTATCTCGAGACGTTCACCGGCCACTTCGGGGAGACGACCTTCGGCCGCGCGGGCTTCGAGAAGCCAATGACGACGGGCCTCCTCGTGTGGGCATCGGCGCTGACCGGCCTCGCCCCGACGCAGCTGCTGACCCCCACGGTTCTCGCGCTCATCGTCACCACGATGGGGGTCGTCGCCGCGCTGCTGAGGCTCGCACTCGCTGTCCCTTCCGTGGGCGCCTCGGCGATCGCAGTTGTCGCTGCCCTGAGCCCCGCTGCCTGGGCACGCGTGATGGATGCGCAGATTGGTCAACAACACTCGGTGGCGATGGGTTTCACGGTGCTTGCCGTGATTACGATGGCCGCGCGAGCGCGTCCAGAGCGCATCCGAGGCGGGGCCATCCTCATCGGCATCACGCTTGCCGCGATGATCGGGTCGAGCGCCACACTCGCCATCGCAACCATGCCTGTCATTGGGATGCTCGCCCTCACCCTCGCCGTGCGCGGGGCGAGTCGGCCCCGCGTCGTCGGGCTGCTCACCGCGGGCTCGATCGCCGTCGCGACTGTGCTCGTCACCCCGCTCGTTGGCGCCATCGCCCGCTCACTCCGCATCCAGACGGTCGGACTCGACGAGCTGCCACCGCTGCCGCTCGTGCACCCGGTCGAACTCGTGGGCATCGCTGGCGGCGGGCCGACGGAGGCGGCCGCAGCTCTCTGGCTCGGCGTGCTCTGCACGACCGTGACCGCCCTCTGGTTCGCGCGGCGCCCCCGGCTCGACGCAGGAGTGGTCGCAGCAACGGCGGGCTCGGCCCTCCTCGTCGGCGGGCTGTATGGGCTCGACAGCTACGAGTTTGGCAAGTGGCTGGCCCTTGTGGTGCCGCTCATCGGTGCGCTCGTGCTCGGCGCGCTCGTCACACGGCTCAACGCACAACTGCGGCCCATTGCGCTGGCCGCGCTCGTGGGCCTCGCGGTGTCAGCCGCCGTCGCCGCGGCTCTCGCGGCCGGCGCCATCGACCGTGTGATCCCGGCCGGCACGGCTGCCCTCGCCGACGACCCCGTGGTATCGGCGCTCGATGCAGTGACGGTCGACACGGGTGATACCTATCGCGACTCGATCGTCCCCCTCATGGTGAACGTCGACCGTGTCGCCACGGCGGGCGACACCTATAGCGCCGGCGGGCCACCGCTCGGCGACGCCATCATTACGACGGAGGCGCGCGCAGTCGAACGGGGCTGGGTCGTCGAGCGCGCTCTAGCTGGCGACCTCGTGCTGGCGCGGGCACCCATCGCAATCGCGGCTGGGACCACACTCACCGGCTCCGAGATCGCACCGCACCTGTTCGGCGGCTGGTTGGCGCCCGAGGCCGGCGGCGTCTGGTCGGGGGGAGGCGGCCCGGTGTGGCTCGCCCTCGACCTCGGCGACGGTGGCACTGCGACGACCCTGCGGCTGAGCCTCCTCGTGCCCGCGAGCGAGGCCGAGCCGCGCATCCTGACCCTCATGATCGGTGAGCGACGCCTGCGGTTCCCCCCGTC
>JAYUKK010000043.1:0-5240 GCA_043764515.1 Microbacterium sp. | reverse complement strand
GCGAGCCCGGCCGCGACAGCGCGAAAGCCCTCAAGGTCTTTCTCGCGCGGCACCGACACAAGGGTGAGGGCGGGTGTAACGCCCGCGACGCGTTCAACGTGCGCGAGCGCGTTCTCAAAGCCGTCACGGCTGACAGCCGAGTCAACGAAAACCGTTGTGCCGTCGAGCGTGTGCTGCGACAACCGACCCGGGTAGTTCACCCGCGCTGCAGCCAAACGAACCTGCTCGATGGTCACATCCACTCGGCCCAGCTCGGCCAGCAGACGCCGTGCGGCGATCATGCCGTGGGCCGCGTTCATGCCGCCGAGTCCTTCGGCGACGATGCCCGCATAGGGTTCGCGGGCGATGGCGTCAACGCGCATCCCGTCAGCACCGATCGCCGAGATCTGGTGACGGATGACCGACTCAGCCTCATCGCTTTGCGCCAGATAGCTCACGAACCGCGCGCCCATTCGCGCGGCCCCAACCTTGTCGCCCGCGATCGCCGCGATCGTGTCGCCCAGCAGGTCGGTGTGCTCAAGAAACACCTGCGCCATCGCGAGGCCGGTCAGCCCGACGCGCCCGAGGTCGTCGCGCCGGCCACCGATGCCCGCCTCGAGCACGAGTGCCTCGCAGCCCACCGCGGCGAAGTGCGCGAGCCCGGCGGCCAGAAAGAAGCCGCTCGGCCCGATGTAGCCGTCGACCGGCTCGGGAAGCGTCCGCAGCGCGGCGTCCACGCGCTCGAGCAAGGCGACGTAATCATCGAGCGCGAGCACGGCGCCATCAACGCGAAGACGGTCACGATTGGTCACCAATCCTGGGCTAAACACCGTGCCGACCCGCAGCCCCGTCTCGGCCAGCAGCACCGAGGCGTAGGCGACCGTGGTGCCCTTGCCTTTTGATCCGACAACCCCAAGGGCGGGGGCGGGATGCTCGAGGTCGACCCCGAGCGCCCCCGCGAGCATCCCGAACCGACGCGGGTCGGCACGCTGCCCGGGTGACCGCGCGCTCCACTCCCGAAACGCCGTGCGGGATTCGAGGGCGTCGAGATCAGCAACCGAGGGCACAATGGCGTCATGACCCGTCATTGGAACCCTCGCGCCATCGTCTTCCTCGTTCTCGCGATTGCCGGCCTCGTCGGCACCTGGACCTACAACATCATCGCCATCATCGGCCAGAACGACTTCTTTGGCGACTGGTTCGGTAGCGGCCCGGCGGTCAGCTCACTCACGATGGACTTGCTCATCATGGCAGTCGCCGCGAGCGTGCTCATCGTCATCGAGGGCCGGCGCTTGGGCATGAAGCACCTCTGGGCCTACATCGTGTTCGCCGGGCTGACGGCGATCGCGTTCACGTTCCCGCTATTTCTTGCCAACCGCGAGCGACGCCTGCAGCAGCTCGCGAGCGAGCAGCAGCCGACTACGACGGCGATGTAGCGAGCCGCTCGACCTCGATCTGCACGATGCGGCGACGTTCAACGCCGCGAACGGTGAGTCGGGCATCCGTCGTCTCGATCGCGTCACCGTCGTGCGGCATGCGCCCGAGTCGGTCGATGACGTAGCCCGCGATCGTCTCAAAGGCTCCGTCATCGACCACCACGCCGGTTCGCTCGGCGAACTCTTCGATGGTGAGTGAGCCCGGCACGAACTCGGCAGCGCTGGCGGCGCCGTGAGCGAGTCGATCAGCGTCGTCATACTCGTCATACACCTCGCCGATGAGTTCTTCGACGATGTCTTCGAGCGTGACGATGCCGTCAACACCGCCGTATTCGTCGACGACCAGGGCGATGTGGTCGCCCTCGCGGCGCATGAGCGTGAGGGTCGGCAGAATGCGAGCGGTCGCCGGAAGCGCGGCAAGCGGCCGTTCGATGCTCGCGAGATCTGCACCAGCCGGAGCCCACGCGAGGTCGCGCACATGCACAAAACTCGTGATCTCATCAACGCCACCGTGCAGCACGGGGTAGCGCGAATAGGGCTGTTCACGCGCCCACTGCCGTGCCTCGTCAAGGGTGAGGTCACCGCGCAGGGCCACCATGTCGGCCCGATGGCGCATGACTTCGGCGAGGGTGCGATCAGCAGCGTGCAGCACGTCGCCGACGATCTCGCGCTCTTCGTCGCCAAGCCCATCGTGGGCGTCAACAAGCTCACGCAACTCGTCATCGCTCATCTGTTCTGCCCGCTGGTGGGGGTCGCCGCCGAAGAGTCGAACGACGAGGTTGCTCGAGGCAGCGAGGAGCCACACGAGCGGCTTGACCGCCACCGCGAAGCCTGCCAGCACGGGCGTCACCACGAGGGCGAACGATTCGGCCCGCTGCAAGGCGAGGCGTTTGGGGGCCAGTTCGCCAAACACGAGCGAGGCGTAGGCGACGATCAGTGTCATCGTCGCGATCGCGATGGCTGCCGCGACAGGCTCAGCGATCCCGGCGTCAACGAGTGTCGGCGTCAGGTAGGGCGCGAGTGCCGTTGCTCCGTACGCTGCCGAGAGGAAGCCCGAGAGCGTGACGCCGATCTGCACCGCGGCCAAAAAGGTGTTGGGGTCGCGCGCGAGTGCGGCAACCCGTGCCCCGCGCGGGCTGCGCTTCTCGAGCGATGCAAGTTGCGACTCACGCAACGAGACCAGCGCGATCTCGGCAGCCGCAAAGACGCCGCCGATGGCGATGAACAGGGCGATGAGGCCAATGATGACGGCGATGTCGCCCATCAACGGCTCGTATGGTGACAGTCGTCCACCTGCTCAGTGTGTCGGCGTGCTCTATGAGCCTGCTGGGCGGTCACCGCATCGCCACCGAAAAGACGAATGGCCCCGGGATCTCGCCTCGGGGCCATTCACGGCACTTATGCCGCACTGTCTCAACCAGTTCGTTCTGACAACCAGTTCTGTGCCACACACCTGATCACGATCATGCGATCCGTGCGCGAGGGGGGACTTGAACCCCCACGCCCTTTCGGGCACTAGCACCTCAAGCTAGCGCGTCTGCCATTTCCGCCACCCGCGCTGGTTGTGATCGCGCCCCTCGAAAGTGGCTCGACCGGAGACGACATTAGCACGGATGCCCCGTGCCGTCCGCGCACCGCGTCACCGGCGCGGTGCGCCCGGTAGCGTTGACGGCATGGCTCTTGATGCGGCGCTCAGCGACACGGCGCGCATCGCCCGCGACCTCATCCGGTTCGATACGACGAACTACGGCGAGGGCCGCAGCAACGGTGAGACCGAGGCCGCCCACTACGTCGAGGTCGAGCTGCGCGGCATGGGCCTCGACCCCGTGCTGATCGACGCGGCGCCAGGGCGCACGAGCGTCATCGCGCGCGTTGAGGGCCGGTACGAGCATCCTGTCGATCGCGATCGCGGCGAACGCCCCGCGCTCGTCGTGCACGGCCACCTCGACGTCGTCCCGGCCGACCCCGCGAATTGGAGCGTCGACCCTTTCGCGGGCGAGATTCGAGACGGGATGCTGTGGGGGCGCGGCGCCGTCGACATGAAAAACATGGATGCCATGATCCTGACCGCGCTGCGGCAGACGATCGAGACAGGCGGCCCCAATCGCGACCTCGTCGTGGCGTTCTTTTCTGACGAAGAGAACGGGGGAGTGTTCGGTTCGCACCACCTCGTGACCGAGCATCCGCAGCTCTTTGCTGGCGCGACGGAAGCGATCAGCGAGGTGGGCGGCTACTCGGCCGAGATTGCCGGCAAGCGCGCCTACCTTTTGCAAACGGGCGAGAAGGCCCTGGTCTGGATCAAGCTCATCGCGCGGGGCACCGCAGCTCACGGCTCTCGCGTCATTCGCGATAATGCGGTCACGAAGCTCGCCGAAGCCGTGGTCGCGCTCGGGCGGCACGAGTGGCCCCTGCACCTCACGGACACTACTCGCCACCTGCTCGCCGAGCTCTCGAAGCTGCTCGGCACCGACCCCGACGAGGTCGGGCCCGACGAAATCTTGCTCCGCACCGGCACCGCCGCGGGTTTTCTCACGGCAACTGTTCGCACGACGAGCAACCCGACCCTGCTGCAGGCGGGCTACAAGCACAACGTGATTCCCGACCGGGCCGAGGCCCTCATCGACATTCGCACGATGCCCGGTGAAGAAGATGCCGTGCTCGCAGAGGTTCGCGCGATTGTCGGCGACGAGATCGAGGTTGTCGTGATGCACTGCGATCTCGGTCTCGAGACCCCGTTCAGTGGCGCGCTCGTCGACGAGATGGTCGCGACCCTCAAGCGCCATGACCCGGGGGCCGAGGTGCTGCCGTATCTGATGAGCGGAGGCACCGACAACAAAGCGCTGAGCCTGTTGGGCATCACGGGCTACGGCTTCGCGCCGCTCAAGCTCACGCCCGAGCTCAACTTTCCGGCCATGTTCCACGGCGTCGACGAGCGCGTACCGCTCGACGCGCTCGACTTCGGGCATGCCGCCTTGAGCGACCTGCTTGGTCGATACTGAGTCTCACCCCACCTCAATCGAACGGTTATCGTGTCTCTGCTCGAAGCGCTCTTCCTCGGCCTCATCCAAGGCCTCACTGAGTTTCTGCCGATATCGTCGAGCGCACACTTGCGCATTGTCGGCGAGTTCTTGCCGAGCGCCACCGACCCGGGGGCCACCTTCACGGCCATCACGCAGCTCGGCACCGAGCTCGCTGTGCTCATCTACTTCTGGAAAGACATCACGCGCATCATTGGCAAGTGGTTCCGCTCGTTCGGGCCGCGCGGCGGGTCGCATTCCGAGCGGGGTGAGCGGGGCATCCCGCGCGACGACCCCGACGTGCGCATGGGCTGGCTCATCATCATCGGCACCGTGCCGATTGTGCTCGTCGGTTATTTCGCGCAGGAGTACATTCGCTCGAGCTTCCGCTCCCTGTGGATCGTGGCGATCGTGCTGATCGTCTTCGGCATCATCCTGGGGCTCGCCGACTGGCTCGGTAAGCGCACGCGCGAGCTCACCGACCTCACCTACCCGCACGGGCTGTTGTACGGCGCGGCGCAAATGCTCGCGCTCGTGCCGGGTGTGTCGCGATCGGGCGCCACGACGACCATGGGCCTCGCCCTCGGCTACACCCGGCCAGCGGCGGCGCGCTTCGCCTTCTTGCTCGCGGTGCCGGCCGTCTTCGGCAGTGGGCTCTACGAACTCGTCACGGCCATTCGCGAGCCCGGGTCGAGCCCCTTCAGTGGCCTAGAAATTGCCGCAGCCACGGTCGTTGCGTTCGGCGTGGGCCTTGCCGTCATCGCCGGCCTGATGGCCTACATCTCGAAGCGCTCGTTCTTGCCCTTCG
>JAYUKK010000042.1:0-5250 GCA_043764515.1 Microbacterium sp. | reverse complement strand
TGGCGCGTGAGCTGCGGATCGACCAATTCCGAACTCGTTGCGCGCGCCGCAGCGCTACCCGACCTCGCGGTCATCGCGACCACCGATCAAACGGCGGGCCGCGGGCGGCTCGGCCGGGTGTGGTCGGCTGCACCCGGCGCGGCACTCGCGGTGTCGGTGCTCGTGCGCCACGACGCCTCGGAGCAGGCAGATCCTCGGCGACTGGGTTGGCTTCCGCTTCTTGCCGGAGTCGCGATGAGTCGTGCGGTTCGATCACTCGGGGTGGCGGGGGCGGGCGTCAAGTGGCCCAACGATGTGCTCGTCGACACCGCCGAGGGCGACCGCAAGCTCAGCGGCATCTTGACCGAGCTCACCGCCGACGGTGTCGTGATTGGTGCCGGGCTCAACCTCTCGATTTCGCTCGCCGATCTGCCGGTGCCGACCGCGACATCCCTCTCACTCCTGGGCGTGGCGACGGATGCAGAGCTCACCGATCGCGCCCTTGCGGCCTACCTGCGCGAGCTGGTCGCCCTCGTGGCGCAGTGGCGCGCGGCATCCGACCTCTCGGCGGTGCGGGCGGTCGTGGAGGCTGAGCTGCAGACGCTCGGCCGGGCCGTGCGCGTCGACCGCCCGGGCTTACCCGTGCTGTTGGGCACCGCCGAGGCTCTTGACGACGACGGCCGATTGCTCGTACGAGCGTCTGACCCGATCGACGGCGTCACCGCCGTGGCTGCGGGCGACGTGACGCATCTGCGATATGAATAGGGCATGACGGGCGAGAACCGCGTGCCAGAGCGGGCGATCGCCCGTGTGCGCCCACACGCGAGGGTGCTCGTGCTCCCTGCGATCGTGCTGATCGTCGCGGTGGGCGCGGCCACGTTCGGCGCCATCGTGGTCGATGAGCTTTGGCAAAGCCTTGCGGTTCTCGCGGTCGCGATCGTGGTCGTGTGCGTGCTGTGGGTTCTGCCGTTGCTGAGCTGGCTGAGCACTCAGTACCTCATCACCACGCGACGCGTCGTGCTTCGCCACGGGCTCTTCGTGCGCGTGCGACACGAAGTGCTCGTGAGTCGCAGTTTTGAGGTGACGGTGCGGCAGTCGGGGTTGCAACCGCTCTTTCGTTCGGGGGATGTGCTGATCGCGACGGGGGCCGACCGCCCTGTCGTGATGCGTGATGTGCCGCGCGCCGACCTCGTGCAGCGCGCGCTCGGCGATGTGATGGAGGCCAGCACAACCTCGATCACCACCATTCGTCGGCCCGTCGAGACGACCGACCCGTCGCTCCGGCGCTCGCGGTCAGGGCGCTGAGTTTCCGGTTTTTCTCTCGTGCGGGGGCGTAAACCGCGACCACTAGGATTCTCGGGTGCGAGTCTCAGTCATTGGATGTGGATACCTCGGGGCCGTTCACGCAGCCTGCATGGCGGAACTTGGTCACGACGTGGTGGGCATCGACGTTGACGCACAGAAGATCGCTGGCCTCCAGGCTGGCCACTCCCCCTTTTTCGAACCTCGCCTTGACGAACTGCTCGCCGCACCGCACGGACGGCTTCAGTTCTCGACCACCGTTGCGGACGTTCGCTCGGCGACCGTTCACTTCATCGCCGTGGGAACACCCCAACAAACCAATGGTTATGCCGCCGACATGAGCTTTGTCGATGCGGCGGTGCACTCGCTGCTGCCGCACATCGGGCCAGGGGACCTCGTCGTGGGCAAGTCCACCGTTCCTGTCGGAACGGCCGCCCGACTCGCCGACCTTGTCGAAGCGACGGGGGCGCGACTGGCCTGGAACCCGGAGTTTCTGCGGGAGGGCTTCGCTGTCTCTGACACCCTGTCACCCGACCGGCTTGTGTACGGCGTGCGCCCAAACGATCACGCGTCGCCCGCCGTGCTCGACGAGGTGTACGCCCGCACCCTTGCCGACGGAACCCCTCGGATCGTCACCGACTTCGCGACTGCCGAGCTCGTCAAGGTGTCAGCCAACGCCTTCCTCGCCACCAAGATTTCGTTCATCAACGCTATGGCAGAGATCGCCGAGGTGACCGGCGCTGACATCGGGACTCTCGCCGACGCGATCGGCGCCGACGCGCGTATCGGGCGTCGCTTCCTTAACGCCGGGGTGGGCTTTGGTGGGGGATGCCTGCCGAAAGACATCCGCGCCTTCCAGGCCCGCGCTGCCGAACTCGGGGTCGGGCACGCCCTCGCCTTCCTGGGCGAGGTTGACCAGATCAACCTGCGTCGGCGACAGCGGGTCGTCGACCTCGTCGCTCACCACCTGGGTGGTGAGCTCACCGGTCGAACAGTGGCTGTGCTCGGCCTGTCGTTCAAGCCCAACTCTGATGACGTTCGCGACTCGCCCGCCCTCGATGTGGCCAGCCGACTTCTCGCAGCCGGGGCCACCGTGCGCGCGACCGATCCCGAGGCCATCGAGACCTCGCGCCGCCGCGAGCCCGCGATCGACTACCGATCGACCGTGGGCGAGACCGTTGAGGGTGCGGATGCCGTACTCGTGCTCACCGAATGGCGCGAGTACTGCGAGCTCGACCCGACGGCGCTCGCCGCACAAACGACGGCGCGCCTCGTGATCGACGGCCGAAACTGTCTCGACCCTGCTGCCTGGCGGGCCGCGGGCTGGACATACGTGGGTCTCGGCCGTCCCTAAGCGGTCGACCAGCCTCGTGGCGGTTAGGCTCAACCACTATGGAGGAGCACGTGCCCTGGCGGCTATACGGTGATTCGGAGCCCGAGGTCATTGTCTGCGGTCACTCCCACGCGTATGCGTTCATGCGGGGCGCGCAGCACGCGCCGCCCTCGGCTCGATTCCGGCGTGCAGTGGCCTACACCTCTCCGGTGACAGCCGGGGCTCCGACCGGCGATGACTACTGGGACTTCGTTGCACAGCAACGACCGGCCAGCGCCTTTGCCGTGGTGTGGAACGGGAACCAGCACAATGTCGACTTCCTCTTCGAGCAGACGCCCCCCGTGCACATTCTCCGGCCGACCGGCACGTCGGATGATCCGCCGGCCGACGCCCTCTGGGTGTCGCGGAGCACGCTTCACGCCCACTTTCGCCCGACTATTGACGACTTGCGGCGGGTCGTCGATCGTTTGGCCGCAACGGCGCGGGTTGTCATCGTGGGCACCCCGGCTCCGAAGCCGTCTCTTCATGTGACCGCGCACGTGTCTGGGGATGCGCAGTTTGCCGCCGTCATCGCGGCCAGTCCTCCCGACCGGAGGCCGGTCGTGGCGCGCGAGCAGCTACGGCTTGGTCTGTGGGAGATCACGCAGGAGATGCTGCGGGAGTGCGCTGCTGCCGCGGCAGTCGAGTATCTGCCAGCGCCAGACTGGTCGTTTGACGACAGCGGCCTGTTGCGGCCCGAGCTCAGCGCTTCCGACTCAACCCACGCCAACCTTGAGTACGGCAGTCAGGTGTGGGACGACCTGGAACAGCTGATCGAAAGGCGGACGGCGGCATGAGCGAGCATCCCTATCGCCGGCAACCAGACCAGGCATTCTGGTCTCGATCGGTGTCGGCCGATTTCGATCCGGTCACGGCGTTCGCGCCCTCGACTCCGCTCATCCGTCTCGACGACCGCGTCGTTTCGATCGGAAGTTGCTTCGCGTCGAATCTGGTTCCGTGGCTTGAGCGTTCTGGCGTTGAGTATGTGCGCACCGAACAGCCGCACCCGACCTTCGCGGCGCTCGGCGAGAACCTGGGCTACCGCAACTTCAGCGCATCATACGGCAATGTCTATACCTCGCGGCAGATGCGACAACTGGCTGAGCGCGTAACGGGTCGCTTCGTGCCGACAGAAGACCGATGGCGGGGGCCGGGCGTCGTGATCGATCCCTTCCGACCAGGGCTGCGGCATCCGGCGTCGGATGATCGCGAGTTCGCCATGCAGACAGAACGCCACCTCGACGCCACGCGCCGGGCGTTCGATGCGGCCACCGTGATCGTTGTCACCCTCGGCCTGACGGAGATGTGGTCGTCTCGTCTCGACGGCGCCGTGTTCCCCGCAGCGCCGGGCACCATCGCCGGCACCTTTGATTCTGAGCGACACGTGTTGCATAACCTGACCGCGGATGAGGTCGTCGACGACCTGCACGCCTTCGCCAGCATTCTGCGGGAAACCAACCCCGACGTTCGCTTCATCGTCACGGTTTCGCCGGTGCCACTGGTGGCGACAGCGACAACTGACCACGTCGTGATTGCGTCTATTCGCAGCAAAGCTGTCTTGCGTGTCGCCGCCGAGCGTTTTGTCGAGGCCGATTCGGCGAGTGCCTACTTTCCGTCGTTCGAAATCATCACTGGCCCACAGGCGCCCCATGATTTTTTCGAAGCCGACCGCCGGTCGGTCAGCGCCGTGGGTGTCTCAGCGGTTATGAGAACCCTCCTGGCTGGCCTGCTCGACGACGGTGTCACGCCACTGCTCCCGGCTGCCGGTGAGAGTCCCGGTGATCAGAACTCCGAAGAGACGGTGCAACAACTCTCACATCGACTCGTGACGGCAGAGTGTGACGAAGTGCTCGCCGAGAGCTGAGGTCAGGCTCGCTCGATCACGTCGGTGGCAGCTCGCTGCTCGGTGAGCGACGCGGGTGAAACACCCAGGCTCGGTACATCACGAACCGAAACGCGCTGCCGAGCGCCAGACCGATCACATTGCTGGCGATGTTGTCCGCGAGCAGGCTCGTGAATCCGAGTACGTATCGTGAGACAACGAGGCACGCCACGGCGATGAGCAGACCGCCGACGCTCACGACAGCGAACTCGACCGCCTCGCGCGCCGCTGGTCGGCGACGTTCGAGACGAAAGGTCCAATAGCGGCTGCCAAGCCAGTTGATCGCGATGGCGACGGACGTGGACAGAATCTTGGCGATCACCGGCCCCTCGCTGATGACCTCTGGTGCAAGAACCGTGATCCGGAGCAGGTTGAAGAGGGCGACATCGACCACGAGTCCGACCAGGCCAACGGTGCCAAAGCGTGCCAGTTGGGGAAGAAGTGCGCGCATCGGTCCTCGAGGGGCGGAGGCTGACGGTCTCGCGGTCGGCCAGAATAGACAGGAGTCGTCCGAAGTCTAGTGAGGAGCATCCATGGCCGTCGTCGGCGTCATCGGAGGGGGCCAGTTGGCGCGCATGATGATTCCTGCCGCCGTCGCTCTGGGCATTGAGCTGCGCGTCCTTGCCGAGGCGCCCGAGTCGTCGGCTCGCCTTGCCGCGACTGCGGTGGGCGATTACCGAGACGCCGCAACCGTTCTGGCCTTTGCGCACGGGTG
>JAYUKK010000041.1:0-5251 GCA_043764515.1 Microbacterium sp. | reverse complement strand
TGGCGCCGCGAGCCGCCCGCAAACCCTCGAGCAGCTCGCTCTCGATAGAGCAGTCGTACACGGTGGTCATGATGCGTTCATCGTACTGGGGCAGACTGTGGAGCGTGACTCTGCTCTTTGTGTTCGATATGGACGACGTTCTCTATGACTACCGCTGGCGCGACCGCATGGACGAGCTAACAGCGATCACCGGCCACGACCTGCACGAACTGCGTAACCGCTGGTGGATCAGCGGCATGGAGTGGAAGGCCGAGGCTGGCGACCCGAGCGACCCCGACGAATACCTGCGGCGTGTGACCGCCGCGATCGGTGCCCCCGTGTCGCGCGAAGAATGGGTGCGCATCCGTTCGGAGGCGACGCACGCGCGGCCTGCCGCCCTCGACGCCGTGCGCCGCGCCGGCGAGCTCGGACAAGTGGCACTTCTGACGAACAACGGCATCCTCATCCACCACCACTTGCACGAGGTGGCGCCCGAACTCGTGCCCATCATGGGGCGCGAGCACATGCATGCCTCGGCCTCGTTCGGCGCTCGCAAGCCCGACCCCCTCGTCTTCGAGCGCGTGCTCGCCCACTACGGGGCGGAGGCCGCCGACACGTTCTTCGCCGACGACCTTGTCGAGAACGTCGCGGGAGCCGAGTCGATTGGCATCACCGGGCACGTCTACGTTGACGAAGCATCGTTGCTGGCGGCGATCGAGGCCTTCGCGGCTAAGGCGCTCGCGGCCTGAGCCCGGCAATCCCCCACACCGCCCGCTCTACAGTGGGGCATGACGACTTCTGAATCGGCGCCGGCCCTGCTGCACCTTGGCGTTGTGGCCACGTCGCGCAAGCCCGACGAATGGCGGCTGCCGATTCACCCCGGTCACCTTGAGCGCATCGACGCCGACCTGCGCGCGAACATGACGCTTGAGCGCGGCTACGGAGCGCGGTTCGGCATTGCGGATGCGGAGCTCGAGCCGCTCGTGGGTGCCATGGCAGACCGGACCGAGGTCTTTGCCCGGGCCGACGTCGTTCTGCTCCCGAAGCCACAGGCAGCCGACGTGGCCGAGCTACGCGACGGTCAAACCCTCTGGGGCTGGCCGCACTGCGTGCAAGACCGCGCCATCACCCAGCTCGCGATCGACAAGAACCTCACCCTCATCGCGTGGGAGGCCATGAACCACTGGCGTGACGACGGCAGCTTCGGGCTACACGTCTTTCACAAGAACAACGAGCTGGCCGGCTACTGCTCCGTGATTCACGGCCTCGAGCTGTGCGGCTCAACGGGTGACTATGGCCGTCGATTGACCGCGGTCGTGATCGGGTTCGGGGCGACCGCGCGCGGTGCGGTGACGGCGCTCAATGCGCACGGCATCCACGATGTGCGTGTGCTCACGAACCGCGACATCGCCGCCGTCGGCTCGCCGATTCCCTCGGTCGACATCATCCAGTTCGAGCACGATGACGAATCGCCTTTCGCGAGCACCGTCAACACCGCCGACGGGCCCGTCGCTCTGCCGGCGTACCTCGCGCTTAACGACATCGTCGTCAACTGCACGCTGCAAGACCCGAACGACCCGCTCACGTACCTCACGCTCGACGACCTCGACGCCTTTCGCCCCGGCAGCCTCATCATCGACGTCTCGGTCGACGAGGGCATGGGCTTCAGTTGGGCTCGGGCCACCTCGTTCGCCGAACCGATGATCACGGTTGGCGCCTCGACCAACTACTACGCCGTCGACCACAGCCCCTCGCTGCTCTGGAACTCGACGACATGGGAGATCAGTGAAGCGCTCATGCCTTTCTTGCGCACCGTGATGGAAGGGCCAGCGTCGTGGGCAGCGTCGGACACGATCAGGCGTGCGATCGAGATTTCGGATGGCCGGGTGCGTAACGACGCGATCCTGCGGTTTCAGGGGCGGTCGGGCGAGTACCCGTACCCCGTCGCGTAAGGAATCAGCGGTGCGCGGTCGTTGCGCGATCGCGGCCGAGCAGGTCGCGGTGTGACGAGACCGCGGTGAAGCCGCCGGCGCGCACGATCGCGGCGATGGCCTGGGCTTGCAACTCGCCGTGCTCAATGACGAGGGTGCCGCCGGGTCGCAGCAAGCGGTGCGCCGTGGCGACGAGCGCCCGCACCGCGTCCAGGCCGTCGGCACCCGAGTAGAGCGCGTGTTCGGGGTCGAAGAGGCGAACCTCGGGGTCACGCGGAACCGCGCCCACGGGGATGTAGGGCGGGTTGGAGGCGACGACGTCGACGGTTCCGTTGAGCTCGGGCACAGCATCCGCGAGATCGGCGAAGACGAGCCGCACGCGGTCGTCACCGTAACGGCGCACATTGCGGGTGGTCCAGACGAAGGCCGGGGCCGAGTTCTCAACGGCGACGACCTGCGCGTGCGGCACCTCGACGGCCATAGCGAGGGCGATCGCGCCGCTGCCACTGCCGAGGTCGACCGCGAGCGGGCTCGCGCTCGGCACGGCGGCGAGAGCGTCGATGGCGAATTGTACGACGAGCTCAGTCTCGGGCCGTGGCACAAAGACGCCGGGTCCGACCGCGAGTTCGAGCGTGCGGAACGGCGCAACCCCGGTGATGTGTTGTACGGGTTCGCGCGTTGCACGGCGCTCGACAAACTCGGTGATGGTCATGACTTGCTCGGCATCGACGGGCGCGCCGATGAGGGCCTTCGCCTGTACCTGCCCTCGACTCATGCCGAGCACGTGGCCGATGAGCAGGTCGGCGTCGGCCTCGGGGCTGGGCACCCCGGCATCGCTCAGCACGCCGATCGCGTGCTCTCGCAGCACTGCGAGATCGGGCTTGCTCACCGGCTACCGATCAGACGTCGGTGTCGCCGAGAGCCGCGAGTTGCGCCTCTTCGTCGAACGAAATACACGACTCGACCACGGGCGCGAGCGCCCCGTTCATGACGGCATCGAGGTTGTACGACTTATAGCCCGTGCGGTGGTCGGCGATGCGGTTCTCGGGGAAGTTGTAGGTGCGGATGCGCTCCGACCGGTCCATGCCCCGAATCTGGCTCTTGCGGGCGTCACTCGCCACGGCGTCGCGCTCTTCTTGCTGGCGCGCGAGAATCCGGGCGCGCAGCACGCGCATGGCAGCCTCGCGGTTCTGCAACTGGCTCTTCTCGTTCTGCATTGCCACGACGATGCCCGTGGGCAAGTGGGTAATGCGAACGGCCGAGTCTGTGGTGTTGACCGACTGGCCGCCGGGGCCCGACGAACGGTAGACGTCGATCTTGAGGTCGTTCTGGTTGATGTCGACCTCTTCGGGCTCATCAACCTCAGGAAAGACGAGCACGCCGGTCGTCGACGTGTGGATGCGCCCCTGCGACTCCGTCGCCGGCACGCGCTGCACGCGGTGCACGCCGCCCTCGTACTTCAGGCTGGCCCACGGGCCCTGAGCGGGATCACTCGAGCTGCCCTTGATGGCCACCTGCACGTCTTTGTACCCTCCCATGTCGCTGCGGGTGGCGTCGAGCAGCTCGACCTTCCAGCCCCGCGACTCGGCGTAGTACGAGTACATGCGCAAGAGGTCGGCCGCGAACAGGGCCGACTCTTCGCCGCCTTCGCCGCCCTTGATCTCCATGATCACGTCGCGTCCGTCATCGGGGTCGCGCGGAATCAACAGTCGACGCAGCTTCTCGGCGCGCTCGGAAACCGTCACGTCGAGAGCGGGCACCTCGTCAGCGAACGCTTCGTCGTCTTTCGCGAGCTCTCGGGCCGCGACGAGGTCGTCGGAGGCTTGCTGCCACTTGCTGTGGGCATCCACAATCTGGCTCAGTTCGGCATAGCGCCGATTGAGTTTCTTGGCGCGCGCGGCATCGGCGTGTACGGCGGGGTCGCCGAGCTGGCCTTGCAACTCTTCGTGCTCGGCGATGAGGGCGCCGATCGATTCGAACATGGTGCTCAGCTGTCGGCGTGCGCGGCGCCGGCCTGCGGCAGCGACTTCTGAACAGCCACCAAGAACTCGACGTTCGAGGCGGTGTCTTTCAGCTTGCCGAGCACGAGCTCGAGCGCCGCTTGCGTGTCGAGGCTCGCGAGCGCACGACGCAGCTGCCACGTGACGCGCACCTCATCAGCACCGAGCAGCATCTCTTCGCGGCGTGTGCCCGATGCGGAGATGTCGACCGCCGGGAAGATGCGCTTGTCGGCGAGCTGGCGCGAGAGGCGAAGCTCCATGTTGCCGGTGCCCTTGAACTCTTCGAAGATCACTTCGTCCATCTTCGAGCCGGTCTCGACGAGGGCCGTGGCCAAGATCGTCAGCGAGCCGCCGTCTTCGATGTTGCGCGCAGCGCCAAAGAAGCGTTTCGGCGGGTAGAGCGCGGCCGAGTCGACACCGCCCGAGAGGATGCGCCCACTCGTCGGCGCCGTCACGTTGTACGCGCGGCCGAGACGGGTGATCGAGTCGAGCAACACGACAACGTCATGCCCGAGCTCGACGAGACGCTTCGCACGCTCGATAGCGAGCTCGGCGACCGTCGTGTGGTCTTCTGCCGGGCGGTCGAAGGTCGAGGCAATGACCTCGCCCTTGACCGAACGCTGCATGTCGGTGACCTCTTCGGGGCGCTCGTCGACGAGCACGACCATGAGGTGAACCTCGGGGTTGTTCTTGGCGATGGCGTCGGCGATGGCCTGCAACACGAGCGTCTTGCCGGCCTTGGGCGGCGAGACGATGAGGCCGCGCTGGCCCTTGCCGATCGGCGCCGCGAGGTCGATGATGCGCGTCGACAGGGTGTCGGGCGTGGTCTCGAGACGCAGGCGCTCGGTCGGGTAGAGCGGGGTGAGCTTGCTGAACTCGACGCGAGCGGCCGCCTCTTCGACGGTCTGGCCGTTGATCGAGTCGACGCGCACGAGGGCGTTGTACTTTTGACGGCCCTGGTTCTCGCCCTCGCGCGGCTGGCGAATAGCGCCGACCACGGCGTCGCCCTTGCGCAGCGCGTACTTCTTGACCTGGCCGAGCGAGACGTACACGTCGCTCGGGCCCGGCAGGTAGCCGGTGGTGCGCACGAAGGCGTAGTTGTCGAGCACGTCGAGGATGCCCGCCACGGGAATCAGCACGTCATCGTCACTGATCTCGGGCTCGAACTCGTCGCCGCCGGGGCCGCGCTTGCGGTCACGGCCGCGACCGCGGTTGCGGTTGCGCCCGTCAAGGTCTTGCTCGGCACGGTCGTTCTGCGGGCCGCGGTTCTGCTCGGCGCGCTCGGTAACCTCAGTGCGGTCAGCTCGTTCGGCGCGAGCGTTCTGCTGGCCGCCGCGCTGC
>JAYUKK010000040.1:0-5251 GCA_043764515.1 Microbacterium sp. | reverse complement strand
GTGGGCACCTATCGCGTTCAGGTGCGGGCGTGCAATGCTGCCAACCAGTGCGGGCCTTGGTCAGCCCAATCGAATCAGGTCTCCGTGATCAACCAGCCGACGTGGCAGGTGCAAGTTGATGCTGCAAGCACCTGTGCTCAGCGGAGTGGAGGGGCGCCAGGATTACCGGGGTGCGCCGGCCCTTCGAACGTCTGGATTCCCGCGAACACCACGCTGACGGTCTCGTGCTACGTGTCGTGGGACCTGAATGTTCTGGGTTCGAACCCGTCTATCTGGTACTACATCTCGTCGGGCGCATACAGCAGCTACTACGTGGCGCAACGAACTCTGGGCCCATCGTGGGATGCGCCCGGTTACGTCATTCCCGGCATGCCATCTTGTTGAACCACTGAACCTCGAGGAGCTCACCACCCATGCCCGTAACCGCAGAGCAGGCGACCTGGTTCGCCGACGCTTTCACACGCCTCGTCGACACCGTCGACACCGCAATTGTCGACAAGAAGCACCAGGTCAGACTCGTGCTGATGGCGATGCTGTCTGACGGCCACGTGCTGCTGGAAGATGTGCCGGGCACAGGCAAGACGGTGCTCGCCAAGTCGATCGCCAACACGCTCGACGGCACGCACTCGCGGGTGCAGTTCACCCCCGACCTGTTGCCGTCGGACGTCACGGGCGTCACGATCTACGACCAGGGCAAGGGCGTCTTTGAGTTTCACCGCGGCCCCATTTTCGCCTCGATCGTGCTCGCCGACGAGATCAACCGCGCTAGCCCCAAGACCCAGAGCGCCCTGCTCGAGGTCATGGAAGAAGGTGTCGTGACGGTCGACGGCGTCGGACATTCGGTTGGTCGACCCTTCATGGTCATCGCGACGCAGAACCCCGTCGAGCAGGCCGGAACCTACAAGCTGCCCGAAGCCCAGCTCGACCGCTTCTTGATCAAGACCTCGCTCGGGTACCCCGACAAGCAGAGCTCGGTGAACCTGCTGCTCGACGCCGCGAACCGGGCGCGAGCATCCAAAATCAGCCCCATCATCAACTCGGATGCGGTGGTCACGATGGCCCAGATGGCCAGCGAAGTGCACGTCGACCCCTCGATCATGGGGTTCATCCAGGACATCGTCGAGGGCACGCGTCAGCACAACGACATCGCGCTCGGCGTCAGCATGCGCGGTGCCCTGTCTCTTGCCCGCGCGATCAAGACGTGGGCGATCGCCTCGGGCCGCACCTACGTCACGCCCGACGACGTTGTTGACCTCGCTGTGCCCGTGCTGGCACACCGCATCATCGTCGACCCCGAGGCCGAGTTCGCCGGGGTGCGTGCCGAGCAACTACTCGCCACCATCGTCTCGTCGATCACGCCTCCGGCCTACCGCGCCGCATGAGCGCGACCCGTACCGAGGCGTCGCCGACGCGGCGGCAGCGCGCGACCGAGGCTCGGGTGCGGCCGCGCCCGTTCGCCACGCTGCGCCGCGGCGTGCAGCGAACCGGTGCGGCGATCATGCGGATGCTGCGCTCGATCGCTCGCGTGCTGGCACCGCTCTTCGCGCTCGTGGGCGCGGTGTTGCGGCCCTTCGTGTCGTTCGTCTCGCGCGCCGGCTGGCTCGTGATCGGGGTCACGGCGGCAGCGCTCATCGCGGGCTTCGTGCTGGGCTGGCAAGAGCTCACCGTGCTTGGTTTCGCGCTGCTCGCGGCGCTGGGCGTCTGTGGGGTTTACCTCATTGGCCGCAGTACCTACGCGGTCGACATCGAGCTCAACCCGAGCCGCGTCGTCGTCGGCGGCCGCGCCATGGGCCAGCTGACGGTGCGCAATAACGGCACCAAGGGACTACTGCCTGCCGTGATGGAGTTGCCCGTAGGCGGAGCCGTCGCCGAGTTCGGTATCCCGGGTCTCAAACCCGGTGAAGAGCACGATGAACTGTTCGCCGTGCCGACCGAACGGCGGGCCGTGATCGAGGCGGGGCCCGCGCGATCGGTGCGCGGTGACCATTTGGGTTTGCTGCGCCGCGTCGTCGACTGGACTGACCGTGTCGACCTATATGTGCATCCGCTCACCACTCCGCTCGCGCCGAGCGCCGCCGGGCTGGTGCGCGACCTTGAGGGTCAGGTAACGACCAAGATCACGAACAACGACCTGGCGTTCCACGCGCTACGGCCCTACGAGCCCGGCGACGACCGGCGCTACGTGCACTGGCGCACGTCGGCGCGCACCGGGCAGCTGATGGTGCGTCAGTTTAACGAAACTCGTCGTTCGCAACTCACCATGGTGCTGGCGGAGGATTCGGCCGCTTACGGTGACCGCGACGAGTTCGAGCTCGCCGTGTCAATCACGGCCTCGATCGCGACGCAGGTCATTCGCGACGGCACGCACATCAGCGTCGTGGCCGAGTCGCGCACCCTGCGTACCCACGCGCCGACCGCGCTGCTCGACGACTCGTGCCGCGTCGAGCTTCGCCCGAGCAAGTTCGAGTCCCCGCGCGCGTTCGTGCGCTCAGTAACGCGTCGCCTGTCTCCGCCGAGCGTGCTGATCGTTGTGGCCGGCTCAACGTGGAGCACCGCCGACTTCCGCAGTGTCCAGCTGCTCATGCCGACTGACACGACCATGCTCGGGGTGATCGTGTCGCGCGGCGCCTCTCCCTCGATCGCCATGGTTTCGGGTGTCGCGATTCTCACGATCGGCGTGTTGTCAGATCTGCCGAAGGTAATTCGGCGGGTGCAGTCGTGACCGCCACTTCAGCCCCTGCCCGCATCGCGCCGCTCAGCCTGCGCGCGTGGATAGACCTGGGGGTCGTGCTCTGCCTCGGCGGCATCGCCGTTCTCGGTTTCGCCCCGACGTTTGGCGGCGCGAGCTTCTTACTCGCCGGTATTGGCGGCCTCGTCGTCGGCACGCTCGGGGCACTGGCCGGCCACTTACTGCGCCTGGGCCCACTACTCACGACGCTTGCCGCCCTGTTGCTGTACTTCGTGCTCGGCACACCCTTCGCAATGCCCGAGCAGGCATTGCTGGTCGTGCTGCCATCACTCGATTCGCTCGCGGGCCTCGCGATCGGCGCGGTCTACGGCTGGGCCGACATCCTCACGCTAACGACACCGGTGGCCGCCCCTGATTACATCGCCGTCGTTCCCTACGTCGCGGCATGGCTGACCGCGTTTGTCGGCGGCACTCTTGCCCTCCGGTGGGCGCCCCGCTCGCGTCGGTCTGCCGCCGCTCGGTCAGTCGCGCTGCTTCCCGCCCTCGTGCTCTACGCGGTCGGCGTGCTGCTCGGCACTGACGAGGCCTACCTTGCGATCGTGCGTGGCGTGCTGTTTGCGGTCATTGCCTTGGCCTGGATGCTCTGGCGCATGCCCGATAACGACGGACTTGCGGCCACCACCCGTTCAGCGATCCTGCGGCGTCGACTCGTCGGGTTTGGTGTCGTTCTCGGTGTCGCAGCCCTCGTCGGCTCGCTGCTCGGCGCGATCACGGCGCCGACGGAGGAGCAACGCTTCGTGCTGCGCGAGCAGGTCGAACCGCCGCTCGAGCAGTATCTCTTTACGAGTCCGCTCGCCGGTTTCCGCCGCTATCACCAAGAGGGCGAGGGTGGGCTTGCCGAGGTTCCCCTGCTGCGTGTCGATGGGCTCAATGAAGGCCAGCGCATTCGTCTCGTGACGATGGACTACTACGACGGCAGCCTCTGGCGCGTCACGAGCCCGATCTTGTTCGACGAGGCTTCCGGCGGATTCCAGCTCGTCGGCCCCCAGTTGCCTGAGCCCGAATTCGCCGAGGTCGACGGTGAGTCGACGGTCACCATTGAGGTGCTTGGCTATGACGACGTTTGGTTGCCCACCGTCGGCTATGCGCGCTCTCTCGAATTCACGGCTGGCGAGCCGGCCTCGACGGCACTGCGGTATAACCCGATGACGGGCATCCCGATCGTCACCTCAGGTGTGCACGAGGGCATGAACTACACCGTGAGCTCGGACATTCAACGCAGTGCGTCACGCGAGGAGGAGGCTACCGGCTCCCCTGCCCGCGAAGTTCCCGTGTCCTATATTGAGGCGCGCTCGCCCGCGGTTACGACGCGTGGGCAGGAGCTGGCGAAGTCGGTCGACGCGCCATTCGAAAAGGTGTTGGCGATCGAGGACGCGCTCGTCGAAACGGGCTCGCTCAGCCACGGCACCTCGCCGGGAGACCAGCCCTCGGTCGCCGGCCACAACCTCTACCGCCTCGACCAGCTTATGGATCAGCTCGTCGGCGACGACGAGCAGTATGCCGCGGCGACCGCGCTGATGGCCGACGAGCTGGGGTTCCCGGTGCGGGTGGTCATGGGTTTTGCACCCGAGGGCGCCGGCTCAGCTGGGCCGATCGAGGTCGTCGGGTCTGACGCGACCGCCTGGGTCGAGGTCGCCGTCGAGGGACTCGGCTGGGTCGCCCTCGAGCCGACACCGACGAAAGAGGTTCCGCCGCCGCCCGTGCCCCAGCCGCGCACCAAGCCGGAGGCGCTCATCCGGCAGCCCCCGCCCGTGCCCAACACGCAAGACGACCTCGTGTCGGCGACCGAGATTGTCGAATCCGAAGCTGAAGACGATGCTGGGTTTGAGATTCCGGGGTGGGTGTGGGTGCTCGTTGGGTGGACGCTGATTCCGCTTGCCCTCATCTTTGTGCCAATGCTCCTGATCGCCGCTCTCAAGGCGCGTCGCCGTCGACGCCGCCGCGAGAACGGTGATTCCGACCGGCGGGCCGCGGGCGCGTGGGACGAGCTCGTCGATGTCTACGCCGAGCTCGGCTACCGAGCCGACCGCCGCATCACGCGCCTTGGGCTGGCGCTCGACTTCGAGACGCAATTCCGCACCGAGCTGGCGGCACGCCGACGTGAGCGTTCACAGTCTGATGAGCGGGATACGGCTCGCGCGGCCGCGGCACAGACCCGCGCCCAGTCGCGGGCCGAGGCGCGCGAGCGTCGCAGCGACCCGGCTGCCGCCCCCGCGACTCCGCAGCTCGCGGCCGTTGACGCGACCGTCGTGCGCGCTCCTGTCGTCGACGAGCAGTGGCGGCCCGGGGTTGAGCAAAAGCACGCCCCCCTGCCGGCGATTCCGGGGCTGCGCGAGTTCGCGGTCGACCTTGACCGCGCCGTATTCTCGGCCGATGCGGTGAGCCAGACCGAACTCGACCGACTGTGGAGCGAGCTCGAGCAAGCGACCCAGGCGGCTCGAGAATCCGTCACCCCCATGCGCCGCCTGCTCAGCCGATACCGCCTCCGCCCGCGAACCGATG
>JAYUKK010000039.1:0-19711 GCA_043764515.1 Microbacterium sp. | reverse complement strand
GCGATCGCGGTCTCGAGATCGAAGAAGCTGCGTTGTACCTGTTCCCAGCCCGGCGTGTTGATGACCGTCAGCCACATGACCGCGGCAAAAACCACGGTCGAGATGAGCGACACGAGCACCGAGCGCGTGGTTTGCACGCGCCGGTACTCGCGTCGCCCTATCTCAACGTCGCTGAGCAGGTGGTTCGACGAGGGCACTACTGAAGAATAGGCGCGCCCGCGTCGGCACCCAGCCACTCGTCGGCGATCTCGGCAAGCCGCCCCGACTCGCGAAGGGCGTCAACGGCGGCCGTGACCGCGGCGGTCAGCGGGCTGTCTTTCGCCAAGACAAAGCCCCACTCGTCGCTGATACCCGCGTCTGCCGGCAACTGACCGAGAAGTACGCCTCCATCGAGAATGACACCGGTCAAGAAGAACGCGGTCGGCAGGTCGACGACGAGAGCATCAATCGTGCCGTTCTGCAACGCAAGCACCGCGTCGTCATTGGTGTTGAAAGCCTGGGCACCCGCGGCCGGAGCGATCTGCTCTTCAATTGCCGCGAAGCTCGTCGTACCCGTGGCCGCACCCACCAGGAAGTCCGCGAGATCGGCGAGGCTCGTCGCGCTAGCGGCCGGCGACCCTTCGACCGTCACGACGGCCTGAGGCGTCGAGTAGTACGGAGACGAGAAGTCGACGTTCTGGGCGCGCTCGTCGGTGATCGTGTACTGCTGCAGGTTGATGTCGAAGTCTTTCGGTCCGGGCTGAATCGCGGCCTCGAAGCTCGTGCGAACCCACACCACGTCTTCTGCAGCAAAGCCGAGTTCTTCGGCAACCGCGTAGGCGATGGCTGCTTCGAAGCCATCACCGCTCTCGGGGTTGTCGTCAATGACGTAGGGGTAGTAAGCCGGCTCGCCGGTGGCGATCGTGAGCGTGCCCTCGGTGACATAGCCCGCGGTCGACGACGAGCTGTCGTCGGCGGGGGCACTCGGCGAGCAAGCGGCGAGAAGAAGCGATGCCGTGGCGGCCAGAGCGGCCGTGGTAACGATGCGGCGGGAGATGCGAGACATGGTGTCTTCCGATCTATCGGGCTGTGAAAGCGGGGACCTCTGAATTGTCACCCGAGAGTGACCCGGGCGCGGTATGGGTGACGAAATGTGACGAACTATGCACCGATCGCGGTGATCGTCGTGTCGGTGTCACACTCCCCCGCCACCGCCACCACCACCGCCACCACCGGACGAGCCCCCACCCGACGATCCGCCTGACGAGCTCGATCCGGAATAGCTCGACGAGAGCGTCGAACTCACCGAGCCAACCCCGGCCGCGAACGACCCGATCGAGAATGGCCGCGTGCTCGCGAACCAGCTCGGGCTACTTTCCTCGGTGTAGAACTCGCCGAGCTGTTTCGCCCAGTCGCGCTCGTGCCCCGTGAGCACGGCCCAGGGCAGCAGTCGCTCAATGAGTTTCAGGCGTTCATCGCGGCTCGTCGCGTCCACGGGTTCGCGTTCAGCACCCTGGGGCGACTGCAGCACGCGGAGGCGGTCGGCCTCGGCAAGCTCGATGTAGACCTCGAGGCCTTTCAGGTGGTCAACGATCTCGGCGCCTTCGGCCGTGAGGGGCGAGCGCCACAAGCACAGGCCGATGACCGCGATGGCGGCGAGCGGCACGACCATGAGCATCCACGGCAGATCGCCGCCGCGACCCTCGTCAGACATGACGATTCCGGTGGCAAACACTCCCACCGCCCCGAGACTCGCAAGGAAGGGCAAGAGCGCCGAGTGCCGGGCCAAGACGCGCGAGCGCCAACCGCGCGCGATGACCGCCGAGCCCATGCGGCTCACTTGGCTCTGGATGCTCTGGCTCAAGCTCGTATTGCGTGCGGTCAGCGTGTGCTCGGTGCCGACGAGCAGTCCGGGAAAGAAGTAACCCAAGAGGTAGCGCTCTTCGCCTTCGACGCCGTCGGATGACTCGAGCTTGAGTGTCCACGTATCGCGCCAGCGGAAGAACGTGGCCGGGCTCTCGATGATCGTGAGCACGCGACGCACGGCAAAGTCGACCAGCTGGCTGGCAACGGCACGCTTCGAGCGTTTCGTGAGCACGGCGGCCTCCAGCAGCGTGAGCCCGCGCGGTGGCAGGTATTCAGCCACGATGACGGGTCGGCCCGCCGCATCTCGGTATCGCGTCGCTCGCAGCACGATCGCATAGACCGCCGCCGTCAGGGCGAGCGCAATGCTGAGCAGCTGGAGCCACCCCCACGGTGATGCCGTGTAGGAGGTGTCGAACAGGGTGAACGTGCCGGGCGCGAAACCAATCGCAATCGTCACGGTCTGGTACGGACCGAGGGCGAGCTCGTCGACCGTGAAGGTGTCACCCGTGCGCGTGATCGCGCATCGATCGGTCGACCCCGCATAGCCGCGGTAGCAGGCGTCTTGGTCCAGCAGTGCGCTGCGCAACCCGTCGGTGAGCACGACGACGCCCGACACGCGCGCGAAGGGCTGTGCCCAGTCGGTGCCCGTCAGGTTCCAATAAAACTCATCGGCG
Source organism: Microbacterium sp. (assembly GCA_043764515.1). Taxonomy (GTDB): domain Bacteria; phylum Actinomycetota; class Actinomycetes; order Actinomycetales; family Microbacteriaceae; genus Microcella. The sequence goes on along the minus strand of JAYUKK010000039.1, from coordinate 17,192 downwards.
TTCGACGAGGGGAAATAGTCGACGACGTCGCGCTGCTCGTAGGTGATCACATAGGTCTGTTCGCCGCGCACGAACTGGCCTTCGGGCACCGCCGCGATGATGTCGACGATGCCGGAGTCGTACTCGACGTCGAACGAGCGCGGCTGGCCATCCCCATCGGTCACCGACACGACGGTCAGCCCCGTGGTGTGCCCTTGAAAGTTCGCGGGCAGTGAGCGCCGAATGCCGCGGTTCTGATCGAAGTCGGGAAAGCGAGCAACAAGCGTTTCGGTCGTGACGAGCGTCGCGTGACCGTCGTCATCGCGGCCGAGTTGGTAGACCACGTCAAACGAGTCGAACGTGAAGTCGTTGATGCCCGTGCGAAGGGGCGCGCCCGTCACGGCAGAGAGCGCGGCGTCGGCTCTCCCCTGCGCCACCGATGAATCGGGGGCTGGTCCGCTCGCCAGAGGTGCCGTTGAGCGCGCCCCGACCACGAGAATGATCGCCGAAATGACCGCAGCCAGCAGAACGACAACCGCCACGATCGGGAGCACGAGTCGACGCATAGGGGAACGCTACCGGCTGCGGTGGCGCGAAACGAGAGGGTCGTAGGCTGGCCCCGTGCCCGAGAGTGTGCGAACCCCCGACGTCGATGCCGTCGCGGTCGAGCGCTTGCGAGAACTCGTGCGCATTCCGACGATCTCGCGCCCGAAAACCGGCCCCGGACCGCGCACCGTGTTCGCCGAGTTCGAGCGACTGATTGCAACGCTTCCTGAGCTCTATCCGCGCGTGCATGCAACACTCGACCGAGAGCGAGTGGGCCTTGATTCCGACGGCGGCGAGGGTTTCTCGCTGCTGTACCGCTGGCCGGGAACCGACCCGGCCGGGCACCTCGCCCCGACCATGCTCATGGCCCACTATGACGTCGTGCCCGCGACCGATGAGGGCTGGCAGCACCCTCCGTTTGCCGCCGACCTCGTCGACCACGAGGGTGAACCCGTGGTGTGGGGCCGCGGGGCAATCGACAACAAGGGAGCCCTCAGCGCAGTGCTCGAAGCCCTAGAACGGTTGCTCGCCACCGGATTCACTCCCCAGAACGATGTGCTGCTCGTGTTCGGCCATGACGAAGAGGTTGCCGGCACCGGAGCGCGGGAGGTGGCCGCCGTGTTGCGCGAGCGGGGCATCCGGCCGGCGCTCGTGCTCGACGAGGGCGGAGCCATTGTTCAGGATGCTTTTCCGGGCCTCGATGAACCCTTCGCGCTCATCGGCGTCACCGAAAAGGGCGCCACGACCCTGCGCTTGCGCGTCGATCAGCTCGGCGGCCATGCCGCGAGCCCTCCCCCGTTCGCCGCAACCGAGCGGCTCGCCCGCGCCATCCTGCGCCTCAACGCCCGGCCCGCTCGCGCGCGACTCGACCCGACCATTCGGCGCATGATCCGCACGCTCGGCACCCGCGCTCGCCAGCCGCTCAGAGCCGTCTTCACTCGCGTCGACCTGTTTGCCCCCGTCATCACGCGCGCGTTGGTGCACCGCGGTTCAGAGATCACCGCGTTGCTGCGCACGACGCGCGCGGTCACCGAGCTGCGGGCTGGCCACGCGGCCAACGCCCTGCCCGAATTCGCCGAAGCGACCGTCAACGTGCGTATCGCTCCGTGGTCGAGCGTGGCCGACGCGGTCGACGAGGTGCGGCGGGCCATCGCCGATGAACTCGTGCAGATTGAGGTGCTGCTACCGAGCGAGCCCTCGCCCGTGTCGCCCGCCGAGGGTGTGGCGTGGGATGACCTCGTGGCGAGCATCCACGACCAGCACCCGGGTCTGCTCGTAAGCCCCTACGTCATGATGCAAGCGAGCGACTCACGGTTCATGACCGAGATCAGCGACCACGTGTATCGCTTTACGCCGTTTCGACTCAGCGCCGCCGAGCGGGCGTGCCTGCACGCGAAGAACGAGCACATCAGAGTGAGCGCATTTCTCGAGGGTGTGCGGAGCTTCGAGGCGTTGCTGCGGCGTCGGTGAGTCAGCTCAGGAGGGGCCGAACGGAATCTCATAGGGACAGAAAAACGGTTCGCCGTAGTCGTCGTAGCCGCACAGGAGATAGACCGTGTTGGTGCCGCGTACCGGAACCGCCGTTCGCCGAGCGGCCTCCGCCGCGGCAGCCGCCGCGCGCTCGGCCTCAAGGCGCTCTTGCTCGGCTTTCGCGGCCGCGTGGCTGGCCGTGACGGCCGCTGCAGTCGTCAGCACATCGGCCACGAGCGCGGCCCGACCCGAGTAACTGCTCGGTAACCCCTGCGGCTCCACCGCCAGTTCAGTCGTGGCGGCGTCGAGGGCCGCGAGGCTCGCAGCCGACGCCAGCGGCGCCGCTACGCGAACACCACGAGCGTGGTCGACAACCGCCCGGGTGTGCGTGTCAAGGCGTGTAATGAGCTGACGCACGTCATTGTCGAGCAGTCGCGACTGGGCCACGATCACAGAGTCGGCGGTCTCTCGGTCGAGCAATCGGGCGAGCTCGGTGACGAGGTCACGGTGGGCGTCGAGCAACGCCTCGTGAGCATCCGGAACCGGCGAAGCGGCCTCATCGGCGGTCGCGATGACTCCCGCCGTCGTCGCGAGGAGTTCACCCGCGGCCGAGCGCGCGTCGAGCAGTTGCCCGAGCGCGCCGACGCGCTGCGCCTCGAGACGGCGCTCGGCAGCGACTGCCTCCGCGGCTGCGGTGCCGCCCCAGATCATCGAGCTGATCACGAGCGCGCCAACCACAACTGACGCGATGACCGCAACGCGACGGCGCGGAGGTGGAGGAGCCGTGACCCCGGACACGTCAGCGTTCGAGTGAGCAGCGGCAGAGGAGGAATCAGGCACGATGGCTCCTCGGTTTGGTCATCCCGAGTATGTCACTTCTGAGGCGGACTCAGGGCTCAGAATCGCCTGCCGTTGCCGCCGCGGCGTGCACGGAGACCAGTCGACGCGGCGCATCCGTCACCACGCCGTCGACACCGAGGTCGAGCGCTTGCTGCCAGAGGTCGCCGCGATTGAGGGTGTACACGATGACGGTGAGCCCGGCGTCGCGCAACATCTCGGCGGCCTCAGGGTCAACGCGGAACGAACGCAGGCTCGTCACGATGGTGGTCGCCCCGATCGAGGCCGCGAAGTCGACCGGGTCATCGGGGAGCCGTCGCACGATCACGGCGCGCGGCAGAGATGGTGCCTCGCGCCACAGCTCGAGCAGAGTCGGCAACTCGAAGCTCGCGAGCACCACGCGGGCTTGCACCCCAGAGCGGTAGATGCCCGCGATGATCGCGCGCATCGCATCCACCGTCCACACGCCCTTGAGTTCGATGAGCGCCCGAACCTCTGAGTTCTGAAGAAGCGGCAAGACGTCGTCGAAGGTCGGGATGCGCGTGCCCTGCCACGCACTGCCATACCAGCTGCCCGCGTCCAGCGCGCGGAGTTCGGCGAGAGTGCGCTCGGCGAGTGGGCCCGAGCCGTTCGTGGTGCGGTCGAGCAGCTCATCGTGGAACACCACCACCTGCTCATCGGCCGTCATGTGCAGGTCGAACTCGAGCACGTCGGCCCCACTCACGAGCGCTGCCTCGAAAGCCGGAATGGTGTTTTCGGGCGCCTCGGCCGGGGCGCCGCGATGCGCGATCGTGAGCGGCACACCGTCGTTGAGAGTGACCGAGCCGAGCGGCTGCGCGGCGTACACAGTGGCCGCCGTGTGGTCGATGGCGAGCACGGCGATGAGAGCCAAAGTGGCGGTGAAGGAGGCCGCAGTACGGCGCGCAGAGTAGCGACGAATCGACGTTCGGCGCAGAATCTCACGCGGTCGGTGCATCGGCACGGCCTCCACAGCATGGTCACCGCGTCATTGCGGTGGGGCAATGCTAGCGCAGGCCGTTACCGTTTCGTGACCTGAATACGTGTTGCTGCTGTCTTGGCAATCGTCGTCGCCATGCCGCTGAAGATGATGCCGTGGAACGGGAACACGGCGGCCCAATACAGACGACCACCGAGTCCGGTCGGAAAGAACACCGCGCGTTGAATGAGGCGCGATCCTCCGCCCGGGCGCGGCTCGACCGTGAACTCGAGCCAGGCGCGACCCGGCACCTTCATTTCGGCGCGCAGTCGCAAGAAGCGGCCGCGCTCCAGCGTCTCGACGCGCCAGAAGTCGACGGCCTCGCCTCGCGCCAGCCGGTCGGGGTCGCGACGACCGCGGCGCAGACCCACACCGCCGACGAGTTTGTCGAGCCAGCCGCGCGCCGCCCACGCCACGGGAAGCGAGTACCAACCGTTGTCACCGCCGATCCCCTCGACGACGCGCCACAGCGCCTCGGGGGGCGCCGCCGAGTCGGCTTCTTGGCGATCGGTATAGACCGTGTGACCACTCCAGTCGGGGTCGCTCGGCAGCAAGTCACTCGGCGCGCCTCGGACCGTTGCGTTTTGCCACGTGGTCTCGACCTCACCCTCGCGCATCTTCGCCAAGGCGTATCGAACGGCCCGGCGATAACCGGTGAGCCCCGCGGCAGGAGGCACGATGTAGCCATTGATGTCGTTCTCGGTACACACCGCGTCGTATTGCAGGCTCGAGATAATGGGCACAGCGAGCGCACGCGGAATCGGCGTGACGAGGTTGACCCACTGGCTCGCCAGATACGGCGTGAGCACCGGCAGGCTCGCGATGGGGCGCTGCTTGAGCCCGGCCTCCACCGCGTAGCCATTCATCATTTGGCCGTACCGCAACACGTCGGGGCCACCAATATCGAAGGTGCGGTTGACCTCGGGCGGCAGGGCCGCCGCGCCGACGAGGTAGTGCAGAACATCCCGAACCGCAATCGGCTGGATGAAATTGCGCACCCATTTCGGCGCCGGCATGTAGGGCAGCACCTCGGTGAGGTGCCGGATCATCTCGAAGCTCGCCGAGCCCGAGCCGATCACGACGCCCGCCTGAAGCGCCGCCGTTGGCACACCGCTCGCCATGAGAATGTCGCCCACTTCTTTGCGGCTGCGCAGGTGAGGCGACAGCTTTCCCTCGGGGTGCAGCCCACCGAGGTAAACGATGCGCGCGACCCTTGCTGCCGCGGCCGCCGTGGCGACGGTGGATGCCACGTGCCGCTCGGTGCGCTCGAAATCACCCGCACTGCTCATGGAGTGCACGAGGTAGTAGAGCACCTCGACACCCACCATCGCGCGCGCCACATCGGCGGCATTCGCGAGGTCGCCCGTCGCCACCTCGACCTGGTTGGCCCACGGCACATCGCGCAGCCGAACGGGGTCGCGCACGAACACCCGCACCTCGTGCCCCGCATCGAGCAGTCGCGGCACAAGCCGCCCACCGATATACCCGGTGGCCCCGGTGACGAGCATCTTCATGCGGCAACGCTAGAGGCGCGCGCTGAGAGTTGGCCCGCGGGCCGTAACGTGGTGGCGTGCACAGTGTGGGCGGCGACGAGCGACGAGCGGGCATCCCGCCCCGCGTCATCGCGTGGTTTGCCGAGAACGCGCGCGATCTGCCGTGGCGACGCACCGGCTTCAGCGCCTGGGGCACGCTCGTCAGCGAGATCATGCTGCAGCAGACTCCTGTCGCGCGCGTCATTCCAAGGCTCGACCAGTGGCTCGCCCGCTGGCCGAATGCCGACGCGCTCGCCGCCGACTCCCCCGCCGAAGCCGTGCGCGCCTGGGACCGGCTTGGCTACCCTCGCCGCGCTCTGGCCTTGCACGCCGCCGCCGTCGTGATCAGCGAGCAGCACGGCGGTGTGGTGCCGGACGACGTGGATGGCCTGCTGGCCCTCCCCGGAATCGGCGACTATACCGCCCGCGCCGTCGCGGCCTTTGCGTATGGAAAGCCAGTGCCGGTGGTCGACGTCAACACGCGCCGCGTGCTCGCCCGCGCGGTCGCCGGCCACGGCGAGGCGGGGCCCGCACGCACGCGGGTCGACCTTGCGCTCATGCAGGAACTCTTGCCGAGCGACCCCACCGAGGCGCGGCAGTTCAATGCCGGTGCGATGGAGCTCGGCCAAACCATCTGTGGGGCCCGAACGCCGAAGTGCGAAGCCTGCCCGATCGCCGAGCTCTGCGCCTGGCGCGCGGCCGACTACCCCGAGTACGACGGCCCCACGGCACCCCGGCAGGCGCGCTTCGAGGGCAGCGATCGCCAAGTGCGGGGATTGATCATGCGCGAGTTGCGGCACTCTGACACGCCCGTGCCGGCCGAAGCGATCGACAGCGTGTGGCCGGATGCTGTGCAGCGCGATCGCGCCCTCGCGGGCCTGCTCGCCGATGGTCTCGCGATCGGCTCGCCCGACGCGGGGTACACCCTGCCCGGCTCGGTACTATAAATCCACACCGCACCGACTCACCGGAGGACCACATGACCCGCACCGAGAAGTTCACCGTGGCGCTCTTCGGCCTGTTCTCCGTGCTCGTCATCCTGCCGGCATTGGTCTTCTCGGCCATCGCCATCGTGTCGCCTGGGGCTATTGACCTCAGCCACTAACGCGTACGCTGTCAGCCAGCAGCGGGCGCGTCGCCGTTCTGGCCCTCGTCGCTGCCGAGATCGTCCGCATCGAGCTCGTCCGCATCCAGCTCGTCTGCATCCAGCTCGTCGAGCTCGGCCTCCAGATCACGCGGCTTGACGTAGGGGTCGGGGTCGCCGGCATACTCGGCCGTCGCCGCGAGCGTCTCGGTGGCTGCGTCCCGTTCTCGCGCTTCGCGCAGGAGAGCGTCGATCGACGCCGCGTTCTCGGGGATGCCGTCGAGGATGAATTCGATCGTCGGAGTCAGGCGCGTGTTGAGATTGCGGCCCACCTCCATGCGCAGCATGCCCGTCGCCGCGGTGAGGGCAGCAGCGCTGTCGTCGCGCTCTTGCTCGGTGCCGAGCACCGTGTAGAAGATCGAGGCGTGCTGCAGGTCGCCCGTCACTTGCACGTCGGTGATCGTGACAAAGCCAAGGCGCGGGTCGCGCAAGCCCTTGTCGAGCCGCTGCGCGACAACCTCTTTGATGCGGTCGGCGACCTTGCGGGCGCGAGGGTTGCCTGCCATGTGCTGCTCCTGACTGGTGCTGATGGTGCTGGTGGATGCGGCCCGCCGCTCCCGAAGGAACGGCGGGCCGCATGACGGCGCACGCCGATAGCGTGCGGGTGCTCGCTAGGCGCGCACCTTCTCCTTCATTTCAATCGTCTCGATCTCATCGCCGATCTGGATGTCGTTGAACTTGCCGAGGCCAATACCGCACTCGAAGTCGGTCCGCACCTCGGTAGCGTCATCCTTGAAGCGACGCAGCGACTCGATGGCAAGGTTGTCGCCGACAACGACGCCGTCGCGGATGACCCGCGCCTTGGCGTTACGCGTGATCGTTCCGCTGCGCACGATGACACCGGCAATGTTGCCGAACTTCGACGAGCGGAAGATCTCGCGAATCTCCGCGACACCCGACTGCACTTCTTCGAACTCAGGCTTGAGCATGCCCTTGAGCGCGTTTTCGATCTCTTCCAGTGCTGCGTAGATGACCGAGTAGAAGCGGATGTCGACGCCCTCGCGCTGAGCGCGCTCGCGCGCCTTCGTGTCGGGGCGCACGTTGAAGCCCACGATGATGGCGTTGTCGATGGTTGCAAGGTTCACGTCGCTCTCGGTGACAGCACCCACGCCGCGGTGGATGATGCGCAACTGCACGCTGTCATCGACCTCGATCTTGAGCACGGCCTCTTCGAGTGCTTCGACGGCACCCGAGACGTCACCCTTGATGATGAGGTTGAGCGACTCGACCTTGCCGTCTTCGAGGGCCTTGGTGAAGTCTTCGAGGCTGATGCGCTTGCGAGCCTTGGCGAGCAGGGCGTTGCGAGCGGCAGCTTCGCGCTTCTCGGCGATCTGACGAGCAGTGCGGTCGTCGTCGGTCACGATGAAGGTGTCACCGGCGCGCGGAACGCTCGACAGACCCTGCACCTGAACCGGACGCGAGGGGTATGCCTCGTCGACCTTCTCGCCGTCTTCGTCCATCATCGCGCGAACGCGGCCGTAAGCCGTTCCCGCAACGATGGCGTCGCCGACGCGCAAGGTACCCGACTGGATGAGCACGGTCGCCACGGCGCCGCGTCCCTTGTCGAGTCGAGCCTCAATGGCCACACCACGAGCCGTGCGGTTGGGGTTCGCGGAGAGGTCGAGGCCAGCATCCGCCGTCAGAAGAACAGCATCGAGAAGCTCGGTGATGCCCTTGTTCTGCAGCGCCGAGACGTCGATGAACATCGTGTCTCCGCCGTACTCTTCGGCGACGAGGCCGAACTCGGTGAGCTGCTGACGCACCTTCGCCGGGTTGGCGCCATCTTTATCGATCTTGTTGACCGCGACGACGATCGGCACGCCAGCGGCCTGCGCGTGGTTGAGCGCCTCGACCGTCTGCGGCATGATGCCGTCGTCGGCCGCCACCACGAGAATCGCGACGTCGGTCACCTGAGCACCACGAGCACGCATGGCGGTGAACGCCTCGTGACCCGGGGTGTCGATGAAGGTGATGGCGCGTTCGATGCCCTCGTGCTCGGTCCACACCTGGTAGGCACCAATGTGCTGTGTGATGCCACCGGCCTCGCCGGCGCCGACGTTGGCCTTGCGGATCGCGTCGAGAAGTCGAGTCTTACCGTGGTCGACGTGGCCCATAACAGTGACCACGGGAGGACGGATGACCAGGTCTTCTTCGTCTTCTTCTTCATCGAGGTCGATGTCGAAGCTCTCGAGCAGTTCTTTGTCTTCGTCTTCCGGCGACACGATCTCAATGCGCCAGCCGAGCTCTTCGCCGAGCACCACAAACGTGGCGCCGTCGAGCGACTCGGTGGCCGTGGCCATCTCGCCGAGGTGGAAGAGCACGGTCACGAGGTTGCCGGGAGGGCAACTCATGCCCGTCGCGGTCTCAAGCTTGTCCGCGAAGTCGGTGATCGATGCGCCCTGGCGAAGACGGATGACCGTCTTGCCGTCGCCGCGGGGAACGCTGACACCGCCAACCGACGGGGCCTCCCGCATTTCAAACTCTTGCCGCTTCGTCCGCTTCGACTTGCGGGCTTTCGACTTGCCGCCACCACGACCGAAGGCACCAGCCGTGCCACCACCGGGGCCACGACCACGGCCACCGCCGCCACCCGGACGCGGACCACTAAAGCCGCCACCCGGAGCTCCGCCCGGTGCACCACCGGGGCCGCCGGGGCGGAAACCGCCACCAGCACCGGCTGGGCGGCCGGGGCCACCTGTGCGCTGCTGGAACGGAGCGCGCGGGCCGCCGGGGCGGCCGGCACCATCGGGGCGGGGAGCGCCAGGGCGCGGGGCACCGGGGCGCGGAGCGCTGGGGCGCGGGATGGCGCCGCCGCCCGGCCGAGGCATGCCCTGCGTCGACGAGAAGGGGTTGTTGCCGGGGCGCGGAGTGCCCGGGCGCGCCATGCCCTGCTGGGAGGCGAAGGGGTTGTTGCCGGGGCGCGGTTGGCCGGATGCTGCCGCGGCGCGTGCGCTCGCGTCACCATCGCCGTCTGCCGCGGCAGGCGCCGCGGGAGCCTCAGGCTGTGACGCGGGCGCCTCTGCCTCGGGCGCAGCGGGGGCCGGCGCCGGCGCGGGTGCCGGAGCAGGCTTCGCGGGGGCTTTCGCCGCGGGGGCCGCGGGGGCCGCCTTGGGCGCCGTGATGCCCTCTGCCTCGAGGGCAGCGCGCAGCTTGCGCGCGACGGGGGGTTCGATCGTCGAGGACGGTCCCTTGACGAATTCGCCGAGCTCTTTGAGCTTCTCGAGGGCGACCTTGCTTTCGATGCCGAGTTCGCTCGCGATCTCGTGCACGCGTGGTTTCGCAGCCACAATTCTCCTGTCTGGGTCCGCACCCAGGCAGGGGCAGACCATTAGTGCTGGACGGAACTCATTTCGAGCCGCTCATTAGTTGTCCATGTGCCGATCAGCCTTTTCTTCGGATGATGAGATGGTCGTCAGAACCGATGCTGCATCAAGCGGACCCGCCACCCGCAACGCGCGGGCCCAAGCCCGCCGCTCAGTGGCAGTTTCGACGCAGTCGCGAGTGGCATGCACCCACGCACCCCGTCCCGGAAACCGGGCCTGGGCATCCACCACGACCGATCCGTCGAGCGCCACCACCCTCACAAGCGAGGATCGAGGCGCGCGCTGGCGACAGCCGAGGCAGGTTCTGACGGGTTCCATGTTACCCCTCTTGCATTCCGCGCGCCGACCCTCGCTCGAAACGCGATGCGTTTCGAGCGTCGGCGCGAAGATCGATATCCAGTTTCCCTCGCTCCGAACGCGATGCGTTCTCCGCTCGGCGCAAAGATCGAGATTCAGCCCCCGGGTTAGTCGTCCATCACTGAATCGGGCTGAATATCGATCTTTGCGCCAGTCAGCTTCGCGGCGAGGCGGGCGTTTTGACCCTCTTTGCCGATCGCGAGCGAGAGTTGGTAGTCGGGAACGAGGGCACGAACTGCCTTGGTCGCCGGGTCAATGACAAACGCGCTCGTCACCTTCGCCGGTGACAGTGCGTGGGCGACGAACGTGGCGAGGTCATCCGAGTGGTCAACAATGTCGATCTTCTCGTTGCCCAGTTCTGCGGTCACGGCGCGCACGCGCTGTCCCAGTTCGCCAATGCAGGCTCCCTTGGCGTTGACGCCGGGTTCGAGCGACCGCACGGCGATCTTGGTGCGGTGACCGGCCTCGCGCGCGAGCGCGGTGATCTCGACGACCCCGTTCGCGATCTCGGGCACCTCGAGCGCAAAAAGCTTGCGGACGAGTGAGGGATGGGTGCGGCTGACGGTGATCTGCGGGCCCTTGAGGCCCTTTGACACGCTCGTGACATAGACGCGGATGCGATTGCCGTGTGTGTATTCCTCGCCAGCGACCTGCTCTTCCGGCGGCAAGATCGCTTCGACCGCACCGAGGTCAATGTGGATCATGCGCGGGTTCGGCCCCTGTTGGATGACGCCGGCGACGATGTCGCCTTCGCGCCCCTTGAACTCACCCAGCACGCGATCGTCGCCGATGTCGCGCAAACGCTGGTTGATGACCTGCTTGGCCGCGAAAGCAGCGATGCGCCCGAAGTCGTCGGGGCTGTCGGGGGCCTCGCCAATGAGCATGCCCTCATCGTCGAATTCCGGCACGAACACCGTGACATGCCCCGTCTTGCGGTCGAGTTCAACGCGCGGTTGCGGCTGGTCGGCGTCACGCGGCTCGTCGTGGTCGGTGTGCTTAAGGTAGGCCGTCAAGATGGCCTGCTCGATGATCTGCACGAGCTCGTCGAACGGGATTTCCCGCTCGCGCTCCATCATCCTCAAGATGCTCAGGTCGATGTCCACGTGGGGGTACCTCCGCTATTTGGTTGAGACTGCGCGCCGATGTGGGGGCTCGCGCAGCGCGAGCCCCCACGATACCCGACGGTTAAGCGGCCCGGGTGCGCGTACGCAGGGCACGAGCGCCGAGCGCGGCGCTACCGAGAAGCACGAGAAGGAGAGAACCTCCGATGAGTCCCCCCGTGTCGGCACCGGTCGCAGCGAGCTCGAGCGAGGGCGTCAGCAGGAGCGACCTCGACGGCATCTCGTCGTCGGTCAGGATGCCATGCTCGGTGGCGAGAATGCTCCCGGCCGAGATATCGGCCAGAGTGAAGCTGATCAGCATTCCCGCGTCTTCGGCAGGCGATCCGATGGCGTCATCGAACACCGCCCAGAACGTTCCGTCCGTACCGATCTGCAGAGCCGTCACATCGGACGAGCCCTGCACGGAAGCCGTGTCGATCACGCCGAGCGACGTCAGGGCTCCAGTCGCGAGGTCGATCTGGAAGAGTTCTTGCGTGTCCTCCTCAAAGGCGTACGCGAGCCCCGTGCTCGGGTCGATCGCGAACCCGTTCGGCTCGTCGAGCTGTGAGTCGTCGACGCTCGAGATGATCGAAAACGCACCGCTCGAGAGGTTGAGCGAGAGCAGCGCCAACTCATAGAAAGTTCCGTCAGCGTCGAGCCGAGCCATCATGTAGGCCGCACCGCTCGGTGCAATCGCGAGTGCGAACACCTCACTGATGTAGTTGAGGTCGGGCGTCGTGAACTCGCCGATCGTGCTGAAAGAGCCACTCGTGGGGTCGACGGTCATGAGGAATTTGTCGCTGCTGTCGTCGTCCTCGAACGGGAAGTAGCCGCTGCCCGTCGCCGGGTTCCACGCGCCTTGCCGTGCATCGCCGATGATCTGCGCGGTGCCAACCGGGGAGGCGAGCGCGCTGGCGGGGTCGACGCGAAACACCTGGTGTTCAACATCGCACGTGTTCGCCGGGCTCAGGGTGAAGAGCCACTCGCCCGACGGCGTGGTGTTCGTCACGGGTGTCTTCGGGGCGGGCGGGGTCGGCGGGGTCGGCGGCGCCCACGTCGAAGTAGCAGCGTTGCCGTCAATGAGGGATGCGAGCACTGCGTTCCACGCCGCCTGATCGTTGGACGGGTCGTTGTAGTAGTCCCAGCCTTCAAAGGCAACGCGTCCGCTCCCGGCGTCGAACACGCCGGCAGCGAGCGCGTCCCCCAGCTCGCCCGTGCACTCATCCAGGTAGGTGCCGGCGTACCACACGGTCAGGGGCGCGAGTTGCTCGGCGGTCATGTCAGCGAGCGCGAGGCCGTACGTACCATTCGCATCGTCGAGTTCTGCCGGCAGCGTTGCGTCATCGATCCACCGCGGAGCCGGATTGACGGCACTGCAGTCGACAACGTTTGCGTAGTCAACCCCGACCGCTTCGCTCAGTACCGAGACATGATTAGGGTCGCACGCGCTGCTCAGCAGCATCGCGCCGCCCGCCTGAATCCAATCGACCAGCGCATCCTTCGCGGCCTCGCTCAGCCACGCCGGCGGTGCGCTGGGGTCGAAAAAGTCTCCCCTCTCCTGCTCGGGGAGCACAAAGACCTCAATGTCGGTCAGGGCCGTAGTCCAGGCCAACGCTGAGCCGTCTCCGCCATCGAACGGGACGACATCGTAGCCACCTGCCGTGAGTGCCGCAGAGATCCACTCGTACTCGCCGCCATCTACTCCGGGGATGGTGTCAACCACGCTGCCGTTCGAAAAGACGAGCACGTCGTCTCCCGGTGCTGCTGCAGCGGGAAGAGGGACGGCGATTGCCCCGAGGAGGACAGCAGCCCCCACGAGAACGGCCGTACGTGAGCGTCGAATCACCGGCATGAGAGCTCCCTGAAGTTCATTCGCGAAAATCGCCCTTCACGGTAGCAGTCTCGGGCGCAACCGCGGAAGAGAACCACGCCACGTCTTATCTGCTGGTCCGGGCACCGGTCAGGGGGCGAGGGCGCCGCAGCGTGGGATGGCGCGGTGCAAGCCTCGGTGATACCGGACTACAAACCGCCGGAGTCTGGTCCAGCGACCGAGTCACTCGCGTCGACCGACGGCCTGGCCGACCCAGTTGCCGGCGCTCGGTTCTGTCGTCGCCGCTGCACAACTCGCAGCACAATGAGCAGGATGCCCAAGCCCGCCAGCGCTCCCGCAACGATCAGCAGGAGGGTCACGACGCCGGAGTCTGCGCCGGTCTCGGCGAGTGATCCCGACCATGTCACAAGGTTCATCTCTGTTTCTCCTTCGTTCTATTCGGTGGCGCGAAGACGGTCAATGACCTCGTGCAGCGCGATCTCGTTGCGTTCTCCCGAGGCGCGATCCCAGAACTCGACGATGCCCTCGGCCGCGCCGCGTCCGACGACGACCACCAACGGCACTCCGATCAGCTCGGCGTCGCCAAACTTCACGCCCGGCGAGACCTTGGGTCGGTCGTCGTACAGCGTGTCAAAACCCGCACTGTCGAGTTCGCTCACGAGCGACTCCGCGACCGTATAGGCGAGCTCATCGCGCCCAGCGGCGACGACGTGCACATCGAACGGCGCAACCTCGCGCGGCCAGATCAGACCCTTCTCATCGTGCGCGTTCTCGGCAATGACGGCCAAGATGCGCGTGACACCGATGCCGTATGACCCCATCGTCACCGTGACGAGCTTGCCGTTCTCGTCAAGCACCTGCAGGCCCAGAGCCTCGGCGTACTTGCGCCCGAGCTGGAATACGTGACCGATCTCCATACCGCGCGCCAGTTCGACCGGTCCGCTGCCATCGGGGGCGGGGTCGCCCACCCGTACCTCAGCGATGTCGGCCCGGCCGTCGCCGACGAAGTCACGGCCAGCAACGAGGTGGTAGACGTGCTTCGCGGGCTCATTGGCACCCGTGATCCACGCGGTGCCGTCGCCGACGCGCGGGTCAAGCAGATACCGGATGCCCGTTGTCGACTTTTCGCCCAACACCGGCCCGCTCGGGCTCCAGGGCCCGATGTAGCCCTTCACGAGTCCCTTCGCGGCCGCAAAGTCCTCATCGGTCGCCGCGTCGACGGCAGCGGGCGCGAAGGCCACCTCGGCACGCTTGAGATCAACCTCGCGGTCACCGGGCACTCCCACGATCACGAGCTCTTTCGAGCCATCAAGATGCGTCAGGCGCAGCACGACATTCTTGAGCGTGTCACCAGCCGTCCACGGACGATCAGCGCGCGCGTAGCGTTCATTCGAGAGAGCAACGAGCGTGGCGATCGTGGGGGTCTCAGGAGAATCGTGGATGACCGCCGCGGGCTCGCTCGAGGCATCAACCGGCTCGACCACCGGCACGCGATACGCCTCGACGTTGGCCGCATAGCCCCCGGCCGACCGCACGAACGTGTCCTCGCCGATCGGGATCGGGTGCAAGAACTCTTCGCTGCGGCTTCCCCCCATGGCTCCTGCGTCGGCCTGCACGATGACGTACTCGAGCCCCAGACGGGTGAAGATGCGCTCGTAGGCATCGCGCTGAGCCTGGTATGCAGCATCCAAACCCGAATCGTGGACATCGAACGAGTACGCGTCTTTCATCGAGAATTCGCGGCCGCGCAGCAGGCCGGCTCGCGGGCGGGCCTCGTCGCGGTACTTGTCTTGAATTTGGTAGATCGCGAGCGGTAGATCTTTGTAGCTGCTGTAGAGGTCTTTTACGAGGAGGGTGAACACCTCTTCGTGGGTGGGCGCGAGAAGGTAGTCGGCCCCGCGGCGGTCTTTCAACCGAAAGATGCCGTCGCCGTACTCTTCCCACCGCCCGGTCGCTTCGTAAGGCTCGCGGGGCAGCAATGCCGGAAAGTGAACCTCTTGAGCACCCGCGTTCGCCATCTCTTCACGAATGACTGCCTCGATGCGCCGGCGCACCTTGAGCCCGAGCGGCAACCAGGCGAATACCCCGGGTGCCTGGCGGCGAATGTAGCCGGCACGCACGAGCAGACGGTGGCTCGCCACTTCGGCGTCAGACGGGTCGTCTCGGAGGGTGCGGAGGAAGAGCTGAGAGAGGCGCGTAGTCACCGGGCAAGACTACTTGCCTCCGACACGCGTCAGCGTGGCGTCGCGCGATACCCCCGTTCGGGGGCCAGAATAAAACGGGCCTGCGAGCGATGGCAAGGGGGGCTTGGATCGCTCGCAGGCCCTTCCCGTCTCGCGACCAATCGCGAAGCGGGAAACCTGCACAGCGGAGAAGACTCCCTGAGTTACCCGCGGGCCTTGCACCGCCCCCGCGTGCGCACCAGTCGGCTCCCCCAGCCGATGGCTTCAGGGTACTCGCGTCGCAGTGGGGGCAGTCAGTCCCCCGATGGGGGGCCAGCCGACGGGGGTCAGGCCGTGACGACCTCGGGCGACCCGACCGGAGCGTTCGGCATCGACGCCGCGAGACGGTTCGCTTCTTCGATCAGCGTTGCAACGATCTCGCTCTCGGGCACGGTCTTGATGACCTCGCCCTTGACGAAGATTTGGCCCTTGCCATTACCGCTTGCTACGCCCAAGTCGGCTTCGCGCGCTTCTCCGGGCCCGTTGACGACACAGCCCATCACGGCCACGCGCAGCGGCACGGTCATGCCCTCGAGGCCCTTGGTTACGTCTTCGGCGAGCGTGTAGACGTCAACCTGTGCGCGACCGCATGAGGGGCACGACACAATTTCGAGCTTGCGCTCGCGCAGATTGAGGCTCTCGAGAATCTTGAGGCCGACCTTGACCTCTTCGGCCGGCGGGGCCGAGAGCGAGACACGGATGGTGTCGCCGATTCCCTCGCCCAGCAGGATGCCGAAGGCCGTAGCGCTCTTGATGGTTCCTTGGAAGGCCGGGCCCGCCTCCGTCACGCCGAGGTGTAGCGGCCAATCGCCCCGTTCGGCGAGCTGGCGGTAGGCCTTGACCATGACGATGGGGTCGTTGTGCTTGACCGAGATCTTGAAGTCGTGGAAGTCGTGCTCTTCGAACAGACTCGCTTCCCACACCGCGCTCTCGACGAGAGCCTCGGCCGTGGGCTTGCCGTACTTCTGAAGCAGTCGCGGGTCGAGCGAGCCAGCGTTGACGCCGATGCGGATGCTGACGCCCGCCTCTTTCGCCCGCTTGGCGATCTCGGCCACCTGATCGTCGAACTTGCGGATGTTGCCCGGGTTGACCCGCACCGCGGCACACCCAGCATCGATCGCCGTGTAGACGTACTTCGGTTGGAAGTGGATGTCGGCAATAACCGGAATCTGGCTCTTCTTCGCGATGATGTGCAACACGTCGGCATCGTCGGTCGTCGGAACAGCAACACGCACGATGTCGCAACCCGTGGCCGTGAGCTCGGCAATCTGCTGCAGGGTGCCGTTGATGTCGGTGGTCTGCGTGGTCGTCATCGACTGCACGCTGACCTGGTGGTCGCTCCCGACCATCACCTTGCCCACCTTAATCTGGCGGGTCTTACGACGAGGGGCGAGGGTCTCAGGGACCTTGGGCATTCCGAGATTCACAGCGGGCACGTTTCTTATTGTACGACCCGCGGCTGAACGGCACTCGTTAGAACAGGCTGATTGGCTTCACGATGTCTGCGTAAATGAGCAGCAGGCTCATGGCGCCGAGAAGGAGCACGACGGCGAGAGTGAACGGCACGAGCCTGGCGGTGTCAATCGGGCCCGGGTCAGGCTTGCCGCGAAGCTTCGCAATCCAGCGCCGCAAGCCCTCCCACAGGGCTCCGGCCACGTGACCGCCGTCGAGAGGCAGCAGTGGAATGAGATTGAAAACGAACAGAGCCACATTGAGCGACGCGAGCAAGCCGGTGAGGAATGACACGCGCTCGACGACCGGAATCGTGTCGATGCTGGCGATCTCACCTGCAATGCGACCGACGCCCACGACGCTGATGGGCCCATTCGGGTCGCGCTCCTCCGGTCCGAAAGC
>JAYUKK010000038.1:0-5298 GCA_043764515.1 Microbacterium sp. | reverse complement strand
GCGCCAGCGCTCGCCGCGTCGCATGACGTGCCAGACGCCTTCCATCTTGAGGTGCGAGTGCACGGTCACGTCGCCGATGCGCATGAGCAGGTGCTTGCCGCGCGCGACGACCTCGTCGACGCGCTCGCCGCTCAAGTCGGCCGTTGCGAAGCGCGGCACGCGCACGTCGCTGCGCAGCACAGTCTGACCCGCGAGCGCGGCGTGCAGCCGCGCCGCTGCGCGGTGCACGGTGTCTCCTTCGGGCATCGGTCGCTCCTAGATCCGGATGCGCAGGCCCTGGGGGGTCGCGACAAACCCCGCGGCCTGCAGCGCCTCGGCGAGCGGCGTGCCGAAAGCACTCGCGCCATTGACGCGTTCGACGCGCAGGGATCGCAACCGTGCGCGCACGACCGCGGCGAGCTCGACGGCCGCCGCCTCGAGCACCGCGGGGTCGTCGGTGAAGGTCAGCACGCTCTTGCCACCGCGCTCGAGGTAGAGCGCGAGGTGCCCGTCGACGAGGGCGACGAGAGCCCCTGCTTTGCGACCGGGCCGGTGCGCCGTTGACCCTGTGGCTGCGTCGGGCAGGCTCGCCGGCCACGGCAGGGCCGCGCCGTAGGGGTTGGCGGGGTCGGTCGCGGCGAGAACGAGGGGGGCCAGGGCGGGGGCCGCATCCGCGTCACGGCTGAAGGTGCGAACGCGGTCGATCGTGGCGGGCGTCGCAAACTGCGCCGCGCCGAGGCCCTCGACGACATAGCCGCGGCGCACCGAGCCCGCTTCTTCCATGCGGGCGAGCACTGAGTAAGCGAGCGCGAAGCCGCCGCGCAGCCCCTCGGCCTGCACGGCCCCGCGGGTGACGATGCCGTGTCGCTCGAGCAAGCGATCGACCGCGACGGCGGTGCGCCGGGTGGTGTCGGTCTCGCGTGCGGGTAGCAGCGACCAGCGTCCGGCGACTGTCGGCGGGCCCGATTGCATGACGGATGCGGGGCGCGCGTACCCCCGATAACTGCGCGTGCGCGGCGCGGCCTTGCGGGTGGCCGTGCCCCCGAGGGTCGCGCGCAGCGGCGCGAGCGTGTCGTTGGTGAGGTGCCCCGCCCACACGAGTTGCCACAGTTCTGTGGCGAGGCCCGCGTCGTCGCCCCCGGCGTCGCCCGGCTCGGCAACCGCGGCCGCGAGTTGCCGGAAGAAGAACCCGCCGCCGCCCGCGAGCGTGTCGAGCACGCGCTGCTGGCGCGCCGTCAGCTCGAGGTCGTCGGGCTCCGCGAGGCTCACGGGGGCCGTGCCCGCCAGGTGAAGACTCACCCAGCCGTCGCTCCCCGGCAGGCTGCCAGCCCCGGCCCACACGACCTCGCCGCTCGCGCACAGTTCGTCGAGCCACGCGGGGGAGTAGTCGCGCACGCGACTCGGCAAGACGAGCGTCTCCCACGCGCTCGCCGGCAGCGGAGCACCCTGCAGTTGTTCGATCGCCTGCAGCACGCCGTCGACGCCCTGTAGCCCAGGGCGTGTCACGGAGCCGGCCACTGATCCGCCCGAAGAGCCGACGTGCTGCCACGCGGGCAAGAAGCGCCCGAGGGTGCCGTGGCTGACCGGCTCGATCTCTTTGCGCAGCGCCGCGAGGCTGCGCGAGCGCAGGCGCCGCAGAACTTCGGCATCGACCCACTCGGTGCCCGAGGCGCCCGGGCGAAACTCGCCCTCGATGACACGCCGGTCGGCCGCGAGGCGGCGTAGGGCATCCGTCGCCACCGCGATGCCGAGGCCGTAGCGCGCGGCGACGTCGCTCGCGGCGAAGGGTGTGCGCGTGCGGGCGAAGCGCGCGACGAGGTCGCCGACCGGGTCGGGAACGGGGTCGAGAAACGCGCTGGGTACGCCGTGCGGAATCGGCGTGCCGAGGGCGTCGCGCAGCCGGGCGGCGTCTTCGACTCCTGCCCACCGCTGCTCGCCTGCGATCGTCGCGCGAAAGACGCGGTTCTCGCGCGCCAGTCGTTCGAGTTCGACCGGCACGTCGACCTCGTCGAGAGCGCGCGCCGTGACCTCGGCGATCGAGAGCGGACCCAGGATGCGCAGCAGGTCGACGACGCCCTCCGCGTTCCGCGCGCGCCGATCGGGTGCGAGGCGCTGCAGTTCTGCCTCGAGCTGCGCAATGACGGCGGGATCAAGTACCTCGCGGAGCTCGGCCCGGCCGAGCAGCTCGGCGAGCAGCGCGGGGTCGATGCTGAGGGCCGCCGCGCGGCGTTCGGCAAGCGGGCTGTCGCCTTCGTAGAGGAAGGCGGCGACGTACCCGAACAGCAGGCTGCGCGCGAAGGGCGAGGGGCTCGGCGTTTCGACCTCAACGATGCGGATGCTCCGCTGAGCGATGCCCGCCGTCAGCTCGACGAGCGACGGCAGGTCGTAGACGTCTTGCAGCACCTCGCGCACGGTCTCAAGCACGATCGGAAAGTCGGGGAACTCGCGCGCGACCTCGAGCAATTGGCTCGCCCGCTGACGCTGCTGCCAGAGCGGACTGCGGCGGCCCGGGTCGCGGCGCGGCAGCAGGAGGGCGCGCGCGGCGCACTCGCGGAAGCGCGCGGCGAACACGGCCGATCCCCCGACCTCGCTCGTCACGAGGGCCTCGAGCTCGTCGGCGTCGAACAAGAACAGCTCGGCCCCGGGTGGCTGCGCTTCGGTATCGGGTAACCGCACGACGATGCCGTCGTCGGCCGCGATCGCTGCACCGTCGTAGCCGTGCCGCTCGCGGATGCGGGCTGTCACGGCGAGCGCCCACGGAGCGTGCACGGCCATGCCGTAGGGAGAGTGCAGCACCACGCGCCAGTCGCCGAGCTCGTCACGGAACCGCTCCACGATGAGCGTCTGCTCACTCGGCAACTGCCCCGTCGCCTCGGCCTGCTCGCGCAACAGCGCGTCGAGGTTCGCCTCGGCGCGAGCGTCGAGGCCTGCGGCGGCGAGGCGCTCGTGGCGGGCATCCGGCGACGCGGCCGCGAGTTCGCGCGTCGTGCGTCCGAGCGCGCGACCGAGTTCGGCGGGGCGGCCCAGGCCGTCTCCCTTCCAGAACGGCACCTTGCCGGGCTGGCCGAAAGCGGGGGTCACGATCACTTGGTCGTGGGTGATCTCCTGGATGCGCCAGCTCGTGGTGCCGAGCGCAAACACGTCGCCCACGCGCGACTCGTAGACCATCTCTTCATCGAGTTCGCCGACGCGCCGGCCGTTGCCCTCGCCCGCGATAAAGACCCCGAACAGCCCGCGGTCGGGGATCGTGCCGCCGCTCGTCACGGCGAGCCGCTGGGCACCGGGGCGGCCGGTGAGGGTGCCGTTCACGCGATCCCACACGATGCGCGGGCGCAGCTCGCTGAACCGGTCACTCGGGTACCGGCCGCTCAGCAGGTCAAGCACCGCATCGAAGGCCGAGCGCGGCAGGGTGGCAAACGGTGCGCTGCGGCGCACTTGCTCGAACCACAGCTCAATGTCGCACGGCTCGAGTGCAACGTGCGCCACCGTCTGCTGAGCGAGCACGTCGAGCGGGTTGGTGAGAACGCGCAGCTCTTCGATGAGCCCGGCCGTCATGCGCTCGCTCGTGACCGTGGCGTGCAAGACGTCGAGCCGGTGCTTCGGCACGAGCACGCCGCGGCTGATCTCGCCCACCTGGTGGCCGGCTCGACCGACGCGCTGCAGGCCGCTCGCAACGCTCGGCGGTGCCTCGACCTGAATCACGAGGTCGACCGCGCCCATGTCGATGCCGAGTTCGAGGCTGCTCGTCGCGACGACGCACCGCAGGCGGCCGGTCTTGAGCGCCTCTTCGATCTCGCCGCGCTGCTCTTTGCTCACTGAGCCGTGGTGGGCGCGGGCGAGCAACTCGTCGGTTTCGGTTCTCAACTGGTAGACCTCGTTGAGTCGGGCGGTCAGACGCTCGGCGAGCCGGCGCGAGTTCGCGAAGACGATCGTCGAGCGATGCTGCAGCACGCGGTTGACGATGTCTTCTTCAACGTGCGGCCAGATCGATGGCGTTTGGGGAGCACCCGAGCCGTCGGGCGAGTCGCCGCCGATCGTCGGAGGCTGCGTCATGTCATCGACCGGCACCACGACGCTGAGGTCGAAGGTCTTTGCGGCCGGTGGCTGCACGATCGTCACGGGCTGGGCTCCGCCCAGAAAACGAGCGACCTCCTCCGGGGGGCGCACGGTGGCCGAGAGGCCGATGCGCTGCGCGGGGGTCGCGAGCCGGGCATCCAGTCGCTCGAGCGTGAGTGCGAGGTGCGCACCGCGTTTCGTGCCCGCGACGGCGTGCACCTCGTCGATGATGACGGTCGTCACGCCGTCGAGGGTCTCGCGGGCGCTCGCCGTGAGCATGAGGTACAGGCTCTCGGGGGTTGTGATCAGAATGTCGGGCGGTGTTTTCTGCAGCGCTCGACGGTCGGCGCTCGGGGTGTCGCCGCTGCGCACGCCGACTGTGATCGACGGCGCCGTAACGCCCAGCCGAAGTGTTGTCTGGGTCACCCCGATCAGCGGCGAACGGAGGTTGCGTTCGACATCGACGCCGAGCGCCTTGAGCGGGCTGATGTAGAGCACGCGCGTGCGGCGGCGCGGGTCGTCGGGTGGGGGTTCCGCAGCCAAACGGTCGATCGACCACAAGAACGCCGCGAGCGTCTTGCCCGAACCGGTCGGCGCAACAACGAGCGCGTGACGACCGGTCGAGATTGCCTCCCACGCGCCGAGCTGCGCGGGGGTGGGGGCGGGAAACGCTCCGGTGAACCACTCGCGCGTGGCGGGCGCGAATCGGCCCAGCACGGCGGCGGGCTCGAGGGTGGTCATCCCCCCATTGTCGCCCTGCCCGCTGACAGCGTGTGCTCAGGCGTACTGCGCGCGTAAGAAGGTGAGCACGTCGGCGAGTTCGGCCTCGCTCACACTGTGTCCTAGGCCCTCGTAGATGCGCTCGGTCAGCGTGCTGTGGTGCGGCAGCCACGACTGTGTGTGGTCGATGAAAGCGGCCGGAATGACCGAGTCGTTCGTGCCGCGCCCCCAGAACATGGGCGGGGCGAGGGCGGCGAGTCGGGCATCCGCCGGCGCATCTCCCTGCACGACGAATCCCGCGAGCGAGACCGCAAAGGCGAAGCGCTCCGGCGCGTGACGCATGAGGTGGATGCTCATCGCCCCACCCTGCGAAAACCCCAGCAGCCCCACCGATGACGCCGGCACTCCGTCGAGCCACTGCAACAGGCCGCGCGCGGCAGCGTCGGCGCCCTCGGATCGACTCTCGGGTGTCGCCCCCTCGAGCCCGTACCAGGCGTATCCCGGGCCTGCGCGCAGCGGCGCGCGAATCGAGGCGATGACGGG
>JAYUKK010000037.1:0-5314 GCA_043764515.1 Microbacterium sp. | reverse complement strand
CCCAGCGCAAACCGGGGGACGGACACACGTGTGCGAAGAACTCGCAACCTCCCCATGATACGCGGTGCGGCACTTCCGCGCAAAGTACGGGCAGAAGGGCGCCCGACCTCAGATCGTGAGCGCGTCGCCCGATGCCACAATCTTCTGCCGCGCGAGAGCCAGGTTCGACTTGGCGCGGTTCAGCACGAGGTACAGAAAGATCGATGGGTCTGACGGAATGGGTCGCATGATGTGGTACTGGCTCGACAGAGTGATGATGATGTCTTCGATCGTGTCGCTCATGCCCAACGACGTGACCATGTTGCGATTGGCCCGCATCACCTCAGTGTTGCCCGCGGCCGTGATCTCGATCTCTGACGCGCTCCCGCGCTGCCCCAGAATCATGCCCGATTGACTGTCGACGAGCGCGACCCACTTCGAGCCTCCCAGCTCGGTCAGAGCGCTGAGGGTTTCGTCTACGTTTGCCACGACAGCCTTCCCACGTGTTCGAGTTCGGTCAACAATAGTGGCGCTGATGCGCCGTTTCGGCCTGCGAGCGTGCCTAGAGGGTCGCGGCCACCGCGGCGATTTGTTCTGCGGTGCTCTTTGAGGCCGACAACACCTTGCCGAGAGTTTCCGACTGGTTGAAGACCGCTGAGAGCACGAGTTCTTGGCCAGCGATCCGCAACTGAATCACGTGGCCGTGCTGGGTGGCAAGCACCACGTACTCCGACGTGCCGATCTTGAGTTCTTCTGCAACACCCTCGGCGAGTGCCTGAAGAGAACTGACCATGCTGGCGAGGCGCTCGTGATCAGACCCCGAGACACTTGCGACCTCGAAACCGTCATCCGTCACGAGAACGGCGTAGAGAAACGAGGTGCACAGCGAATCGAGTTGCGTCAGCAACGCACCGCCGCGAGCGATGAGAACGTCATTGTGGTGGAGTGCGGTGGTCATCAGCGGGGTCCCTCTTGGGCGGACGGCAGGGCCGCCCGACTCTCGATGTTCAGGATGAGCGAAAAGAGTGCGATCTTCATCTGCTCGGGACTCCGCGCGTCAACCGAGAAGATCGGAATCGACAGTCCGGGTCGAGCCGCCGCGAGCGCCGCGTAGTACTCCTCCCGGGTGGGGCCCGACCCCACGTCTGATCGGGTGATCGCGACGAGCGCTCCGCCGCGGCTGTAGAGCTCGTGAAAATAATCGATGAAGTAGAGCATCTGCCCGATGGGGTCGGGGTTGTCGTTGTTCACCAAGAGGATCATGCCCACGGCGCGGCGCGTGAGCACCTTCCACATGAACTCAAACCGTGTTTGGCCCGGGATGCCGTACAGCCGCACTTTTTCATCCGGGCCAATGGTGATCTCGCCGTAGTCGAGCGCCACCGTGGTCGTGGCTTTGTCGGCGGTTTGGCGATCCGTGTTCGCAGCCTCGGTGCGCACGGGGTCGATGTCGCTGAGGCTCTGAATCGCCGCCGTCTTTCCTGCACCCATCGGTCCTGTGAACAGGATGACGTGTTCGGCCATCCCTAGAAACCCAGCCGATCGCGCAGTCGACTCCACAAGCTCTCTGTGGCGGGGGCTGCGTCGGTCGTGCCCCCGACAGAAGCCACCGCGGCCGGCTGAGAGGGCAGGTGCTCAAGGATTCCGAGAAGACTGAACGCGTTGATGGCGCCGTGTACTGATTCAGCGTCGGCCTGAAAGAGGTCAATGAGCTCGGTCACGGTGGCGACGTGGTTGGCCAAGTGCGCCGTGAGGCGCAAGTGGAACGTCGTGTGGAACACCCCCGTGAAGTCAGGCCAGGCCGTGAGCCGATAGGGGGCTGTCGACGACAACCACGGAGCGAGGCCGCCCCGAAAAGAGCTTCGTCCCACGTTCCACAGCAAGAGCTCGAGGTTTCGCGCAGGCTCGAGTGGCTGGTGTTCGTCGGGAGAAACGACATAGGTCTGCACTGCGACCCGAACAGGATTCGTGGGGAAGTCGGCAAGATCTGTGACGGACTGGAACGCCTTGCGCTGGAAGTCCACGACGTACGGAGCATGGTTGTCGGGCTGCAGACTGATGCGGATGGGGGCCGCCATCTTCCGAACGGAATAGATGGCCCGAGCGGCGTCGTCCCAGCCGTTGTCGACGCGATCATTCGGAGACGCCACAGTCACGATGACGTCGTCTTCTCGTGGGGAAGATTGCTGTGCCATGGGTCCTTGCCACCTGCGATATGCGCGGAGGCCGAGATCATGCGACGTCACTCCGCTGTGAGAACTTTAGCGTAGGGCGGGCTCGCCCAACATCCAAATGGACGTTCACCACTACATGACGAGACGACCGTCGTACTCGGTCACCTTGTACCGCGCCATGGCGAGATTCGACTGCGCCTTGTTGACGATCAGGTACAAGAAGACCTTGGGGTCCCGACTCAGAGGCCGAACCACATGATGTTGCGTCGACAGGGTGATGATCATGTCGTCGATCGTGTCCGTCAGGCCCAGCAACCCCATAGTCGCGAGTTTGGCCCGCACGGCCTCCGTCGCACCAGCGGCAGCGATGTCCATGTTGATACCCGACCCCGATTGGCCGAGGATCATCCCCGAGCCGCTATCGACAAGCGCAGCACACAGTGCGCCATCGAGAGACATCAGCGAGTCCAACGTGGCTTGAATCGCCATGGGCTCGGAGCTTGCTGTCGCGGCAGCCGCCGACGCTGCCACCGGCGCAGCGGCCGGTGCGGGCTTCTGAGCCGGTGCCTTCTCTGCGACCGGAGGTTTCGCGGCCGCTGGCGCCGTCGCAGCCGGAGTCCCTTTTTCGGCAGGCATGAATGAATCGAGCTTGGCGCCCCACGATCCTGTAGCGTCATCGTCTGTCTCTTCTGGCACTGTCGGCGCTGACTTGCCCCGTAGAGCTCGACCGACCCACGGATTGCTCACGAATGCACCGCCAACGATCGCGCACTGAGCACACCGCGCATGACGCTCTCCCTCAATTGCATCTCAACGAACCAGAAACCTGCTCCCCTAGTCATCCGAACCACCGATGCTGAGGCGAGCAGTGCCTCGATCGTAAACGGTCAAATAGCGAACGTCTAGGCAATGCCAAGGCTGGTTCACTTCCGGCCATCAGCAGGCGTCGTCGTCGTCGTGCCTGAGCACTCGCGGCAGAGCCCGAACACATCGACAATATGGTGTGGCTGCACGAAACCGTGCTGTGCCGCCACCGACCGAGCCCAGTCTTCAATCGCCTCCGCCTCGATTTCAACGGTCAGTCCGCAATTGCGGCAGATGAGGTGGTGGTGGTGGCTGCCCGGGGTGCAGGCGCGGTAGAGAGACTCGCCATCTTGTTGCAAGGAGTCCGCTTCGCCCTCGTCGGCCAGGTCGGCGAGCGCGCGGTAGACCGTGGCGAGGCCAATGCTCGAGCCAGCATCCTTGAGGGCGCCATGCAGCGCCTGGGCGCTCACAAAGTTCTCGGAGAGAGCAAGGGCCGTGCGCACGGCATCGCGTTGCCAGGTGTTGCGCTTCATGCGGCGGCTGCGCTCGTTAGACGGCGAGTGGCCGAACGAGAACGTCGGCCCCCCACAACGCGACACACCACGTAGATGGCGAAGGAAATGGTCGTGATGTACGGGCTAATCGGCAACGAGCCGCCGAGCGCGAGCAGGATGCCGCCGACGGCCGAGATGAAGCCGAAGACCATGCTCAAGACGGGCACCAGTACAGGCGAGGCTGAGACTCGTAGCGCGGCTGCCGCGGGGGTTACCAGAAGGGCGAGAACCAACAGGGCTCCGATGATCTGAACGGAGACGGCGACCGTCAAGCCAAGCAGAGTCATAAAAACGATGCTGAGCGCGCGACTCGGAACGCCGCGGGCGCTCGCCACCTCAGGATCGAGGCTGTCGAACGTCAACGGGCGCCACACGATTACCAGCGCTACAAGAACCACGATGCTGATGGCGATGAGCAGGCCGAGCTGCGGGAGGTCGACGCTGATGATCTGGCCCGTGAGGAGGCCGAACTTGTTGCCGCTGCGCCCGGGATACAGAGCGAGAAACAGAATGCCGAGCCCCAAACCAAAAGGCATCAGCACGCCGATGATCGAGTTGCGATCGCGTGCCTTGGCACCCAGGACGCCGATGAGCGAGGCCGCGATGAGCGACCCGACGATCGAGCCGGCCACCACATTCAGCCCGAAGAGCAACGCGGCGGCGGCACCGGCGAACGAGAGCTCGCTGATGCCATGCACGGCGAAGGCCATGTCGCGCTGCATGATGAAAACGCCCATGAGTCCGCCCACGATTCCGAGCACGGCCGCAGCGATGATCGAGTTCTGCACGAGAGCGAGCAGCTGCACGTAGGTGGTCCAGTCGACGCCCATCATGCGACCACCTCGTGGTGGTGCTCCGCCTCGGGAACGCCCACCACGATGACCCGACCGTGCGACCGGAACACCTCGACGGGCGTGCCGTAGAGCCGCGAGAGCACGTCATCCCGCAAGACCTCGTCGGGCGTCCCCACCGTGAACCGACCGTGTGCGAGATACAGCACGCGATCGACCATAGCCAGCACGGGATTGATGTCGTGCGTGACAAAGATTACGGCCGTGCCGTGCTCGCGCCGGCGCGTGTCGATGAGCTCACTCACCGCGCGCTGGTGCTGCAGGTCGAGGCTCATGAGCGGCTCGTCGCACAACAGCAGCGTCGGGTCGTCGGCGAGGGATTGCGCAACGCGGAGGCGCTGCTGCTCTCCCCCCGAGAGACTGCCGAGCGGGCGGTCGGCGTAGTCAGTGGCGCCGACGGCGGCGAGCAGGGCATCCACGGTTGCGCGATCAGCTCGCGTCGTGATCGGGGGGCCGTAGCGCTGCCCGTTGACGCCGAGCATCACGAGGTCGCGGCCGCGCAACGGGGTGCCGGGCGCCACAATCTTTTGCTGGGGGATGTAGCCGATGCGACGGTGACCGCGGTGCGCTGCGTGCCCGCCGACGAGCACCTCGCCCGCATCGAGCTTCTGTTCGCCGAGCATTGCGCGGAGCAGGCTCGTCTTGCCGGTGCCGTTACCGCCGAGAACGGCGATGAATTCGCCGGGCTGCACGTTGAGGTCGAGGCCGCTCCAGAGTGCACGCGCTCCAAAGCCGAGCGCCCCGCCCCGGATGCTGAGCACCGGTGCCGGAGTGGTCGACGCGCCGAGCGGCGTCACGCCGGCGTCAATGCCCGGGCGACCGCTTCGATGTTCGCGCGCATCCACGAGACATAGTCTTGCGCGTCGGGCAGGGTCTCGGTGAACGAGACAACGGGAATGCCCTCCGCTTCGGCCGCAGCGCGCACGCGTTCGGTCTCGGGGCTCGCAGTCTG
>JAYUKK010000036.1:0-5342 GCA_043764515.1 Microbacterium sp. | reverse complement strand
TTGCCTGACGGCTCACTGCTGATCGTCGACTGCGAGCAGCGGCGCGTGCTGCGGCTGCCGCTCGACGCCGCCGGCGATGCTGCTGGCCCCGTCAGTGTCTACGCCGACCTCGCGGCCGTCATGACGCATTCCGCGAACGACATGCACGTCGATGGCGACGGCACGGCGTGGGTCGGCGGCTACGGATTCGACCCCGAAAACGATGCGCCGGCGCCCTCGCCGCTTGTGCGCGTCGCGACCGACGGGCAGATCTCGACCACGGCATCCGTCTTCGTCTTCCCCAACGGGTGCGAGCGCGACGCGAGCGGCGCCCTGCTCGTGGCCGAGACGTTCGCCGATTGTGTGAAGGCGTATTGGCGTCAAACCGACTTCACACTGCGCGCACGGCTTCCCGAGGGAAGCGGCCCCGACGGCCTCTCGATCGCCCCCGACGGCACCGTGTATGTCGCCCTCGCTTTTGCGGGCGCCCTCGCGCGCCTCGCTGACCACAGCGCTGCGGGGCCGGATGCTGCGCCCACGATCATCTACCGCGCCGAGCCCCTCGCCACCGGCCCCGGAGCCGGCCCGCTCGGCGTCTACGACTGTGCCGTGCACCCCGACGGCCGCCGCATCGCCGTGGCCATGGCGAGCCTCGACGAAGACCTCGCGATGCGCGTCGACACCGGGCGGATCGTTCTCATCGACCTGCCCGGCGCCGACGACCGCTAGCCCTTCTCGCCGCCCTCAGTCGTGTTCATGATGCGCTTCTGGAAGATGAAGAACAGAATCGCGACCGGGATCGTCATGAGCACCGCGGCCGCGAGCTGCAGTGGAAACTGGTTGCCCGAACCCAACTGACCCGAGACGAGCGAGGCGACACCGGTGGTGAGCGTGTTGAGCTCGGGGCTTTGCCGCGACACGATGAAGTGCCCGAGCTCGTTCCACGAGCCCTGAAAGCTCAAGATGAAGAGCGTCACGAGGGCGGGCCGGGCCATGGGCAACACGATCGTCCAGAACATGCGGAAGGTGCCCGCGCCGTCGATGCGCGCCGCCTCTTCGAAGCTCACGGGAATCGAGTCGAAGAACTGCTTCATGATGAACACCCCGGCGGCCGTCGACAGCAACGGGATGATCATGCCGCCGTAGGTGTCGTACAGACCCAGCTGCTGCAAGATCAAGAACCGCGGAATGAGCAGCACCACACCGGGCACCGAGAGAATCGCGATGAACGCCACGAATAGGGCGGTGCGTCCCCGAAATCGCAGACGCGAGAGTGCGTAGCCCGCGAGCGAGTCGAAGAACACGCGGCCCACGGTGACGACCGTCGAGATGAGCAACGTGTTGCCCGCCCACAGCGGAAACGGTACGTCGCCGAACAGCCGCTCATAGGCCGCGAAGGTGATCGTCTGCGGAATCAGGCCCAGGGCATCCTGAGTCGCCTCAGCATCGGTTTTGAACGAGGCCGAAATCGAGATGATGAACGGGTAGATGTAGATCAGTGCCAACCCGATCAAGATCAAGTAGCTGAGCAGCATCGTGGTGCGGGCACGGCCGCCGAGTACCTTACGGCGCCGGAACGACCGCTTCGGTGCGTCGTCGGCGCCCGCGAGACTCGGGGTGACGGTGGTCATAGCAAGCCTGCCTTCTTGCGTGCGCGGCGGGGGCCGCGCTCGGCGAGCGCCCAGCGCTGCAGCAGCGTGAGCACGATGATGAAGAGGAAGAGGATGAACGCGATGGCCGCGCCCTGGCCCCACTCGAGGTCGACAAACGACGATCGATAGGCGAGGTAGGCGGGGGTCGAGATCGTGCCGCCCGCCGAGGTACCGCCGAGCACGTAGATCTGGTCGAAGACCTGCCACGAGCCGATGAGGCCGAGGGTCAACACGGTGAACAGTGTCGGGCGCAACATCGGGATCGTGATCGCGAAGAACTTGCGTGCCGGGCCCGCGCCATCCATGAGCGCTGCCTCGTCAATCTCTGCGCCAATGCTTTGCAGAGCCGCGAGAAACAGCAGCATGAAGGTTCCCGAGGTCGTAAAGATCGCGAGCATGATGAGCGAGCTCATGGCGACGGAGGGGCCGGCGATCCACTCCCAGCCCGAGATGCCCAAGAACCCCGGCTCGGCCAACAGGCCGCTCGGTTGCGTAATGCCCACAACGCTCAGCAACGCATGAAAGACGCCCGTGGAGTCGTTGAACCAGTCGGGCCCGTCGATGCCGAACGCGCCGATCACGGCGTTGACGGCCCCGGATGCGGTGAACAAGAACTGGAAGACGATCACGATCGCGACG
Source organism: Microbacterium sp. (assembly GCA_043764515.1). GTDB lineage: Bacteria > Actinomycetota > Actinomycetes > Actinomycetales > Microbacteriaceae > Microcella. Next base: position 3,072 of record JAYUKK010000036.1, on the reverse strand, counting down.
GTGCTCGTCACCGAGGGGAAGTAGAAGGCGGTGCGGAAGAACCCGCGCCCACGCAGCACCGCGCGGTTGACCTGCACTGCGAGGAGGAGCGCGATGATCGTCTGCAGCGGCACGACAAAGAGCACGTAGTAGAGGTTGTTGCGCACCGAGATGCCAAAGTTCTTTTGGTCGAGCCCGCTATCGACGGTGATGGCGGCGTAGTTCTCGAGGCCCACGAAGTTGACTCGGGGGTTGAGAGGCGACTGAAAGCCATTCCAGTCACTGAAGCTCACCCAGAGGGCGAGGGCGATCGGGATCACCAAAAAGACGAGCGTGATGACGACCGCGGGGGCGACGAAGAGCCACCCCGCGCGGGCCTCGCCGCGGCGGATTCCTCCGCCGCGACGAGACCGTAGTGCGGCAGTGTTGGCCACAGTGGTTATCCGTTGGCCTCATCAAGCGCGGCCTGCAGGTTGGCCTGCAGCGGGCTCAGCAGGCTCGACGACTCAGCGCTGCCGATCTGCTCGAGCTGCGTGTTGAAGTCAGCGAGTGCCGCCGCTGCGCCCTGGAAGGCGACCGGGCTGACCGCCGAGGCGACTCCGGCTACGAAGGCGCTGTTCTCCGGGAACTGCGCTGCGTACGCAGCCGAACCCGATTCGGTCGACGGGATGACCCCGAAGGCCTCAGCGAACGCGAGCTGCTGCTCGTCACTCGTGAGGAACTCGATCAGGTCAAGAGTCGCATCGCGCGTCTCAGAACCCACGGGCATGCCCCAGCAGTTGCTGAACGCGAAGGTCGACGGGCCGCCCGGGCCAGCCGGCAGCTCGACAGAGATGAACTTGCGGTCGGGGAAGTCGTTGCGCATGGCCCCGTTGATCCACGGACCCTCAATGACCATCGCAGCCTTGCCGAGACCGAAGGCCTCGCCACCCCACCCAGCTTCAAGTTCTTGCGGGAACTTGAGTGAGCCGGCGGCGATGAGCCCCTGCAGGTAATCCAAGGCCTCGGCGTTCTCGGGGCTGTCGGCGACGGCGGTGTCGCCATCGACGAGCGTGCCACCCGCCTGGTTCATGAACACACCCACGCGGGCGTACTCACGACCCATCGACAGACCCACCTGGTCGGGCGTCGTCAGAGCGGCGGCAACCGTCGCGAGCTGGTCCCAATCGGTGGGGATGTCGGCGTCGGTCAGGCCAGCGGCCGCCCACGCGTCGGTGTTGATCTGCAGACCGAGCGTCGAGAAGTCTTTCGGCGCGCAGTAGAACTGACCGTCGTAGCTGAACTGGTCGCGCAAGGCCGGCAAAAAGTCTGCGCTGTTGGCGAGGTCGTCAGCGTACGGCTCAAGGAAGCCCTGAGCGGCGTAGGTCTGGAACTGGTCCCACGGCATGTAGAACAGGTCGGGCGGGTTGTTTCCCGAGAAGCCCTGGCCGAGTTGCTGCACGAGGTCGCTCGCCGCGATGACCTCGACCGTGTTACCGGTCTCCGCCGCCCATGCGTCGGCGGCAGCCTGAACGGCTGTCGTTTCGGCCTCGCCGCTCGAACCGATGAGCATGGTGAGCTCTTGGCCGGTCTGAACGTCTGCGTCTTCTCCCGCGGGCGCACACGCCGCTAGAGTGACGACGAGCCCTGCAGCGAGAGCCGCAGCGCCCCATTGTGATGTCCTCACGATGTTTCCTTTCGATGAGTGATTGCCGGGGCCTCAGGCACCGGTGGTCTCGCCGAGCGCACGGTGGCTAGACCGGCGTTCGACAAGTCGAGGCACGAGGAGCCGATTCGTCGGCTCCTCGTTGCGTTTGGGGTTCGGGCGCACCATTCCGCCGTCGGGGCCGAACAAGAGATGCAGTGCCGCCGCCACGACCTCGTCGAGCGGCTGGTCGATGCTCGAGAGCCCGATGGCGGATGCCACGGGAGTGTTGTCGAAGCCGACAACCGGGGTGTCGACGAACCCCGCGGCGTCGAGCGCGAGGCGGGCTCCGAGCGCGAGCGAGTCACTGGCACAGACGATGGCGTCAGGCGGGGCATCCGTCGCCATGAGGCGCCTGGCCGAATCGGCACCCTCGTCGACGCCGTCGAGCGTCACGACTTGGTAGCGCTCGCGGTCGGCAGCATCGAACCCACACGCTTCCTCCCACCCGGCGCGGCGCTCGTCGCCCGTGCCCGAGGGGCTCGGCCAGCCGATATAGGCAACGCGCTGGGCACCGGATGCTCGCAAGTGGTTGACCGTGTCGCGCACGCCCGCGCGGCCATCGACGTCGACCCAGCGGTGCTGCGGGTCGTCGGTGGTCGAGCCCCACGGCCGGCCGAAAGACACGAACGGAACCTCGTGCTCGATGAGCCACGAGATGCGCGGGTCGCCGTGAAACGTTGCGATGAGGATGAACGCGTCGATGTCGCTGCCATCGCGCAGCCGGCGAATGTGGGCGAGCTCGTCCTCCGGCCCCGTGGCCGTGAAAATCATGACGCGCAAACCGCGATCGTCGGCTTGCTCAGCGAGTTTGTGCACGAATCGGTCGAGCACGACGCCCGAGATTCCATCGCGCAGGGGGTCGAGGCGCAGACCAATCGTCGACGAGGTGCGCGTGCGCAAGCGGCGGGCAGACGCGTGCGGTCGGTAGCCCAAACGGTCGATAACCTCTTGCACCCGGAGTCGCGTTGACTCGCGCACGATCTCGGGAGCGTTGATGACATTCGACACGGTCTGGCGCGAAACGGAGGCGGCGAGCGCCACATCGTCGACGGTGGGCATCCGCTCCATGACCGCCTCCTTTGGTGGTGTTCGCCTTCTCACGCCCGTTCGGCGTTTCGGCTTTTTGATCGATCAAATTATTCTGTAGTGTTACTCACGTCGACATCGGTGTCAAGCCTCGCTGGCACCGGCCCGCTCTACCGGCCCGGAGGCACACCACTCGTGACCCAGTACCTGCAGCCCCTCCTCCACAACGAACTTGTCGTGTTGCGCGCCCCCACCCAGGTCTGGTCGGCTGACGATGGCAGCATCGGTTCAGCGGCGATTCACGGCATCGCGCACTCTGACGTGCGGGTCGTGCGCGGTCTGCGCATGACCGTCGGCGGCGCCCCCGCCGAGCACCTCGT
>JAYUKK010000035.1:0-5383 GCA_043764515.1 Microbacterium sp. | reverse complement strand
TCGTCCATGTTGGTCTTGCCGAGAGGCACGAGGCGCGCCGCGCGCAAGCGGGCGACGACGGTCGCGTCGTAGGGCGGAATCCAGCCCTCGAGAATCTTCGAGCCCGAGGTCGACGGCATGTCGAGCGTGCAGAGCACGTCTTTGATGGCGATCGGCACACCGGCGAGCGCGGGCAGGGCGATGCCGGCGGCGCGGTCGGCGTCGACCTGCGCGGCCGTCTCGAGCGCGGCGGCGTTGATGTGCAAGAACGCGTGCACGTCGCCGTCGACAGCAGCGATGCGGTCAAGGTGCGCGCGCGTGACCTCGACGCTCGAGACTTCGCCCGCAGTCAACAGGGCGGCGAGGTCGGCGGCAGAGGTGCGCGTGAGGTCGGTGCCTGAGCCGGCGCCTGAGCCGGCGCCCGCGGCGGCGTGTGAGTCGGCCGACGAGCCGGCACCAGACATTGCCGCGGCGCTCACTGCTCTTCTCCCAAGATCGCGGTGACGCGGAACCGGCTGCCATCGTGATCCGGTGCACCGGCCAAAGCCTGCTCGGTCGTGAGGGTCACTCCAGGCGTGTCGGCACGCAGCCCACCCGTGAGCGCAATCGGGTGACTCGTCGCCGGCACGTCAGGCGTCGCGACCTCTTGCACTTTGGCAACCGAGTCGACGATGGCACTGAGCTCGCCCGTGAGCTGCTCGATCTCGGCCTCGGTCAGCGCGATGCGCGCGAGCGAGGCCAAGTGGGCCACCGCCTCGGGGGTGATCTCAGACATGGCGCCTCTCCGACGGGGTCAACCCGGGTGGGGTGTGGGGATGCTCCATTCTACTGAGCGCGGTCGACGCACTCTCGCCGCACTCTCGCCGCACTCTCGCCGCGGGCCGGGGGCCGAGCGCGCACGAGCCCCCAACGATCCACCCTCGCGGTTCGTCTATAGAGGTGAGAGCATCACCCCGAGCTAGCGAGCACTTCAGCACCGAGAGGGAGAAGGCACCCATGACCCACCGAGTTGGCATGACCCTGTTGATGGTCGGGATGCTCGCGGCGGGCATCCCGCTGCTGAGCGCCTGCGCCGGGCTCATGAGCGGCACAAGCTCGCTGCAGGGCGAGTGGGTGCTGACGAGCGGCAGCGACGCCGAGGGCTCGTTCATCGATCCCGCGCAGCCCGTCACGCTCACGTTCGACGGCGACACCGTGAGCGGACAAGCACCGTGCAACGCGTACAGCGGCCCCGTCACGCGGGGGCCTGGTGCGAGCGATGCCGGTCCGCTCGAGCTCGGTGGCCTGACGCGCACCGAAATGGGCTGCGCCGAGCAGGAGCAGAACCTCCTCGAGAGTCGCTACTTCGCTGCCCTTGAGGCCGCCGATCGTGTGCAGGTGAGCGGCGACGGTGAGACGCTCGAACTCACGGGCGACGGAATCTTCGTGCTCTTCGAGCGCAGCGAAACCCGCGAGGGCTGAGCTCGGCACTGGAACGCGCCTGATGGACGGGGCGTTCCACGGTCGACGGCCCCGTGCAGCAGCGCACGGTCGACGGGACGGGCAGGCCGATCGCCCAGAAACTACAGCGCGACCGGCGTGGGCGGTAACCCGTCGGGACCGTCGCTCACCAGAATCGCGAACTGCGCCGCATCGATGATGCGCACCCCCAGCTCTTCGGCCTTCGCGAGCTTTGAGCCCGCTCCCGGCCCCGCCGCCACGAAGTCGGTCTTCTTCGACACGCTCGACGCGGCCTTGCCGCCCGCCGTGATGATCGCCTCTTGCGCACCTTCACGCGTGAAGCCGTCGAGACTGCCGGTTGCCACGACGGTGAGGCCCGCGAGCACTCCCCCGGCCGCAGCCGCCGCACCCGGGCCCGCGTGGCCGGGCGTGCTGAACTGCACTCCAGCCTCGACCCACCGGTCAACGATCTCGACGTGCCAGTCGACCGTGAACCAGTCGAGCACGGCTTCGGCGATGATCGCACCAACACCATCCACGGCCGAGAGCTCATCGAGCGTCGCCGCGCGAATCGCGTCGAGTGAGCCGAACCAATCGGCGAGAGCCCGAGCAGCAACCGGACCCACGTGCCGGATGTTCAGCGAAACCAGCAGGCGCCAGAGCAGCTTGACCTTCGCCTTCTCGAGTTCGTCGAGCAGGGTAAGGGCCGCCGAACTGGGCTGCGGGCCATCCAGCCCCTGCTTCTTCTCGGCGGCCGTGGGGTTGCGGCGAAACGGCGAGCGACGACGATCGGAGCCATCGGTCTCGAGTTTGGGCAATCCGGTCTCGGCATCCGTCACCACGACCTCGATGGGCAAGAGGTCGTCGATCGTCAACGCAAACAGGCCCGCCTCGGTCTGCAGGGGCGGGATGCTCGGCACATCGGGCTGCGTCAGCGCCGCCGCCGAGACTTCACCAAGGGCTTCGATGTCCAGGGCACCGCGACTGCCGATGTGCTCGACGCGTCCGCGAACTTGGGCGGGGCAGCTGCGCGCGTTCGGGCAGCGAAGGTCAACGTCGCCCTCTTTGGCCGGGGCGAGCGGGGTACCGCACTCGGGGCAGTTCGTAGGCATCACGAACGCGCGCTCGGTGCCGTCGCGCAACTCAACGACCGGGCCGAGCACTTCGGGGATAACGTCGCCGGCCTTGCGCAACACAACCATGTCGCCGATGAGCACACCCTTGGCCTTGACGACGTCTTGATTGTGAAGGGTGGCTTGCCGCACCTCGCTGCCGGCGACGCGCACCTTCTGCATGACCGCGTAGGGGGTCGCGCGACCGGTGCGACCGACACTCACGACAATGTCGAGCAGGCGCGTGTTCACCTGCTCGGGTGGGTACTTGTAGGCGATGGCCCAGCGCGGGGCGCGAGTCGTGGCACCGAGCTCACCGTGCAGCGCCAACTCATCAACCTTCACGACGACGCCGTCGATCTCGTGCTCGACCGCATGGCGGTTCTCACCGTGGAAGGCGATGTAGTCGGCCGCGCCGGCCGCGGAGTCGTGCACGCGGAAGTGGCTGCTGATCGGAAGACCCCAGCGCTCGAGCAGACCGTAGACCTCGCTCTGCGCCGAGACGGGCGGGTTCGGCCAGGCGCCGATACCGTGCACGAGCATCCGCAGCCGGCTCAGCCGATCGCGCATGCGCGCCAGCTGCTCGTCGTTTTTGCCCTCAGCCTTTTGACGCAAGCTGCCGCTCGCCGCATTGCGCGGGTTCGCGAACTCCCGCTCGCCGGCGTCGCGCTGCAGCGCGTTGAGCTCCTCGAACGCGATCTTCGGTATGAAGACCTCGCCGCGCACCTCGACGAGGTCGGGCAACTCGGCGGCGTTGCCAGCAAGCCGCTGCGGGATGCCCGCCACCTGCAGCACATTCTGGGTCACGTCTTCGCCCACGCGTCCGTCGCCGCGCGTGGCCGCCGTCACAAGCACTCCGCGCTCGTAACGCAGGTTGAGGGCGAGCCCGTCAATCTTCAGTTCGCACAGCAACCGCACGGGGCGGCCGGCGTCGCGCTCGACCTTCGCGGCCCAGTCAGCGAACTCGTCGGCACTGAACACGTTGTCGAGACTGAGCATGCGCTCGGCGTGCTCGACGGGCGCGAAAAGGGTGGTCTCGGCACGACCGCCGACGGTCTGGGTGGGCGAGTCTTGGCTCTGCAGTTCAGGAAAGAGGTGCTCGATCGCTTCGAGTCGCCGCACGAGCGCGTCGTAGGTGGCGTCGTCGTCGAGCACAGTGTCGCGAGAGTAATAGGCGTCCCGCAGTTCGAGAATGCGCGTCGTCAGCGTTTCGACTTCGTCGCGCGCTTCGTCGCGCGTCAGGTCGTCAACGCTGCGGTCGTCGACATTCTTTTCAGCCACGTCGACAGTCTATGAGCGGGTACTGACCGTGACGCTAGGCCCCGAGCACGCGATCGAGGTACGCGTTCGTGAAGACCCGATCGGGGTCGAGCTGGTTGCGCACCGCGAGAAAGTCGTCGAACCGCGCGTACGCGGGCCGCAGATCATCCGCGCTGCGGGTGTGCAGCTTGCCCCAGTGCGGCCGCCCGTCGTGAGCCCGCAGAATCGCTTCGGCGGCGGCGAAGTAGTCGCGAGCATCCTCGCGGTGATAGCGGTGCACGGCGATGTAACTCGATTCGCGGCCGTGCGCGGTCGAGAGCCACACGTCGTCGGCCGCCGTCGCCCGCACCTCGATGGGGAACGAAATGCGCCACCCGTTCTTCTCAATCACCCGATCGAGTTCGCGCATGACCGAGGCCACGGCGTCGAGGGGCACCGAGTATTCCATTTCGCGAAAGCGCACCTTGCGCTCGGTCGCGAAGACACGGTGCGAATAGTCGGCAAGCTCGCGATTGAACGCCACCCCGCTCGCGAGCCGGTTGAAGGCCGGAATCGTGCCGGGCGCGATCGAACCGATGCGGCACAGCACTTCGTAGAGTCCGTTGCCGAGCAGCTCGTCGTCGAACCACCGCTTCACAGGGCCGACGGGCTGGCGCGGCGCGTCGGCGGGCAGCCGAGTGTTGTTGCGCGTGAGGGCGAGCTGCGTGTGCGGAAACCAGTAGAACTCCACGTGATCGGCCTGCGTCGAGCGCGTGGCCCAATTGTCGAGCACGTCATCGAGCGGTTCGGGATGCTCATCGGCCGCCAGCACGAACGTCGGCACAGCCTGCACCGTGAGGTCGACGAGCACCCCGAGGGCTCCGAGCCCGATTCGCGCGGCGGGCCACAGCTCGGCGTTCTCAGTGTCGCTCACCGTGAGCAGGCGGCCGTCCGCGGTCGCGAGGGTCACCTTCCGAAGCTGGGTGGCCAGGCCACCGAACGCGCGACCCGTGCCGTGCGTGCCCGTGCTGAGAGCACCCGAGATCGACTGCACGTCGATGTCTCCGAGGTTCTCGAAGGCCAGGCCGTGCTCGTGCAGCATCGCCGAGGCCGCGTGCAGCTTGGTGCCCGCGGCCAGTGTGACCTCGCCCGTCGCGGTGTCAATCGTCGTGATGCCCGCGAGATCGGTGAGGTCGAGCTGCACGCCCGGCGCCACAGCGATGCCCGTGAACGAGTGGCCCGAGCCGATCGCCTTAACGGGCAACCCGTCAGCGCGCGCGCGAACAATCGCGTCGACGACCTCATCGCCGCTCGCCGGGCGCTCGACGCGCGCGGGCGTCACCTGCTCGGTGCGGGCCCAGTTACGCCACGGCTTCGTTGTGCCAGCGGTGCTCACGGTCTGCGTCACAAGAAGGCCTTTCTTTCGCCGCGATAGGTGGGCAGTTCGCCCGCCACATGATTGCCGTCGCTGCCGAGATCAACCACGTGGAAGGCATCGAGGTGCTCGCTGAGCTCTCCGGCTTTCGTGTGGCGCAGCCAGACCCGATCACCGACGTGCAGCGTGCGGGCGGCAGGCCCGCGCAGTGGAGTCTGCACTTCGCCCGCGGCCTCGG
>JAYUKK010000034.1:0-5398 GCA_043764515.1 Microbacterium sp. | reverse complement strand
CGTGCCTTCGTCACCGATTCACGGGGTGTGGCGTACTACTACCCCCAGTACGGATTGACGGACACCCCGTGATCGCCGGGTTGCTCGTCTCGCGAATCGCCATCGGCGCGGCCGTCGTCGGCGCCATCGGGCTGGGTGCGGCGATCATCGTGCCCGCGGCGACACCGCCGGCACGAATCTGGTTCGATCAGCCGCTCGACGGCTCGGTGCTGGTCGAAGGCGAGCACAGCATCCGCGTGCATCTTCGCGATGCCGCGCCACTCGTTCGTCTCGTCATTATGCGAGACGGCCAACAGGTCGGGGTGCCCGGAGACGACACCCTCGAACGGTTGATCGAGGAGCCCGGTCGCGCCGCGTGGATGGGCGAGTTCACGTGGGACTTCGAGCCGGGTACCTACGTGCTGCAGCCGCTGCTTGGCTCCGACGACGATGACCTGCCGGCGGTGACTGTGACGGTCGTCCCCGAGCTCGGGTCGCCGATCCCGGTGGAAACGCCCGACCCGACGGCGACGCCCACGCCTACTCCGAGCGCGACACCGACGCCGACGCCGACCGCATCGACGGTGCCGAGCGCAACACCCACGGCATCGCCCAGCACAGCGCCCTCGGCCACACCGACCCCGTCGCCGTCAACACCGCCGGTGTTTGCCGGTTCGGTCTCGAGAACGCAAGGCGCAACGGACTGGAACAGCACGTTCACGGGCTCCGGCATCTCGCCCGCGGGGGCGATCGTCAACGTTCAGGTGAATGTGCGACCCGGCGACACGGGGTCGTTCAGTGGCTGGGTTTCGACCCCGTGCATCACCTCGGGTAGCGGCACCGCCCCGTTCACGTGCACGGTCACCAACCACCAGATCCAGACCCCCGAACGAGTCGGTTCGTACGCTCCGCCCTACCTCGTCGTCTACCGGCTCGAGGTGATCTTCCAGGGCACGACCTACTACGGTCCGGGTGGCAACTGGATGACGGCGGTGCGCGTCGGCTAGGTGGTCGGTGCCAGGTTCTTCCGCCAGGCGCCCTCGTACACGAACGGCACGAAACCCAAGGCCTCGTTGACGGCAAGCATGTGCCGGTTCTCTTCGGCGTTGTACGTGATGATCGAGGGATGCCCGCGCGAGACCTGCTCAAGCCACACCAGGTTCGCGGCCTTGAGCAGCATGCCGAGTCGGTGCCCGCGATGCTCACGCAGCACGATGGTGTCTTCTTGGTCGACCGATCGCGCTGCCTCGGCCGGAACCGTCATCTCGGTGAAGCCGACGAGGGTGCCCGAGGGCACGTGCTCGACTGCGGCGACGACTGAGGTGCGCGGGCTCTCCGCCTCTTTCGCTTCGTCCTCCAGTAGTCGCTCAACGGTCCACGGGTCTTCGGGTTCGTCGAGCCCGGCGGTCGGCGCATCCGTGCTCATGCGCGTCAGCAGGTGGGCGATGTCGTCGCGCCACTGTGGGGGAGTCGGACCCGCCCAGGTGTGCACGCGGTAGTCACCGCCGGCAGCCGCGAGCGCAGTGACGTGGGCCTGCTGTAGCAGACCGCTCTCAAGAGGCAGGGCCAGCCGACTGCCGCGCTCGACCTGTTCGAGCGTGTAGCCGAGGCCCTGTAAGAGACGCACCTCGGGGGTGCCGGCGGGCACCGAGCCGAACCCCGTCGGCGAGGGAATGCGGATCCCGCCCGACTTCCACGAGGGCGCATAGACGATGGCGCGGGTCTTGCCCTCGCTCAGGGCGATCGATTCGAGGTGATGAGCGAGTGCTTCACCAACGCCCTGGCCGCGGGCATCGTGCAGCACTTCGGCCATGAGCCAGACGGTGTCGGCTGCCTCATCGAGGCGCGTTTCGAAGACGCCACGAGCCACAAGCCGGCCGTCGAGGCGGGCCGCGAACATCCGCTTTGGCTCGAAGGTCGTCTTCTGCCAGCCTGGCAACAGTTCGGCAGGCGTGTAGCTGAGATCGTCGGTGCCCGAATCCGTGCGCCACACCGTGTTGCGCAGCTCGACGCACGCGAGAAACTCGTCGGCGTCGGGTGCGTCTAGTGACGCGGGGATGACGACCTCGGTGATCGTGATGACAGACATGAGGGCTCCTTCTGGTGGTGGCCAGCCCGCCAGACTAGCCCCGCGCGAACCGATACGGTAGCCCTGACCGGTTTGCGCATCGCGACGGTCGCCGTCGACGACCGTGCGGGAAAGGGGGGCAGCGCGTGCACCTCAAGAGCCTCACCATCAAAGGCTTCAAGTCGTTCGCGCAGCCGACCACGTTCCAGTTCGAAACCGGTGTGACGTGCATCGTCGGGCCCAACGGTTCGGGCAAGTCGAATGTCGTTGATGCCCTCGCCTGGGTCATGGGCGAACAAGGTGCCAAGACCCTGCGCGGCGGCAAGATGGAAGACGTCATCTTCGCGGGCACGACCACGCGCGGGCCGCTCGGCCGTGCCGAAGTGCAACTAACGATCGACAACACCGACGGCGCTCTGCCCATCGAGTACAGCGAAGTCACGATCTCGCGCACGCTCTTCCGCAACGGCGGCAGCGAGTATGCGATCAATGGCACTGCGTGCCGATTGCTCGACGTGCAAGAGCTGCTGAGCGACTCGGGGCTCGGCCGCGAGATGCACGTCATCGTCGGCCAGGGCCAGCTCGACGCGGTGCTGCACGCGAGCCCCGATGACCGCCGCGGCTTCATCGAAGAGGCCGCCGGAATTCTCAAGCACCGCCGCCGCAAAGAAAAGACCGTGCGCAAGCTGGAGGCCATGCAGGCCAACCTCACGCGCTTGAGTGACTTGGCCGGTGAGATCCGGCGCCAGTTGACTCCGCTGGGTCGTCAGGCCGAAATCGCACGCGAAGCCCAGACGATCGCCGCGATCGTTCGGGATGCTCGGGCGCGCCTCTTGGCCGATGAGGTCGTTGCCCTGCGCACCGCCCTCGCCGATCACGCTCGCACCGAGAGCGAGCGCACGAGCGAGCGCATCGTCGTGCAGAGCCAGCTCGACCAGACTCGCTTGCGCGTGCAGCGCATTGAGTCGCAGCAAGTGGGTGACGCGGTCGACGACGCTCGCCGTGTGGCCTTCGAGCTCGAGCAAGTTCAAGAGCGGGTGCGCAGCCTCTCGAGTCTCACGCAGCAGAAACTCACGCTGCTCAGCCAGCAAACCGAGCTGCCGGGTCTCTCGCTGTCGATCACGCAAGCGCAGGTCGACGAGGCCCGCGCCGATGCAATTGCGTTGCGCGACGGCGTTGCCGCCGCCGAGCGGCTCGTGGGCGAGGTCGCCGCCCGCACTGCGACAGCGCGCGCCACGCTTGACGCGCTCGATGACGAGATCGCCGCGCAAAGTGCCCTGGTCTCGCAGCATGACCTGCAGCTGGCGGCGCTCGCGAGCCGTGTCGACGTTGCTCGCTCGACGCTCGCGGCGGCGCGTGGCGAACTGCTTCGCCAGCAGAACGCGCTCGAAGCCGCCGTGCAACGGCAAGAGGCCACGCGCGCCGAGCTGGCTGTCCTGCCCGCGCTCGACGAGGGCGACGGGTCAGAAGCCACCCGCAGTCTCGACGCCACACTGGCCGAAGCCGACGCGCGCGTCACCGAACTCAGCGGCCGCATCGACACCGAGCGCGAGGCCTTGCACGCCCTCGAACGCGAGCGCGATGCCTTGGCCGCGCGCGTGAGCGCCCTCTCGCAAGCGGTTGACTCGGGCGATGGGGCAACGGGGCTCGTCGGCAGCTCGGGCATTCGCGGTCTCGTGAGCGACCACCTGCAGGTGCGCGCTGGGTTCGAAGCCGCGATCGCCGCGGCTCTCGGCACACTCGCCGATGCTGCCCTTGCCGACAATCTTGACGCCGGTCTCAAGGCCCTCGAGCGCGCGCACGCCGCCGAGGCTGGGCGCGTCGATGTCGTGCTCGCTGAGGTCGGCGGGCGGGCGACCGCAGCGCTCGCGAGCGTCGGCGGTCTCACCCCAGCCGTCGATGTCGTCACGGCCCCCGCGGGCGTGCGCGCGCTGCTCGCCCGCACGTTGATCGCCGATGATCTTGCGGCCGCGCGATCCGCCTGGCCCGCGATCGAGAAGCTCGACACCGTCGACTCGGTGAGTGTGGTGACGCGGCAGGGCGACGTGCTCACGCGCTCCGTCTTGCGCGGAGGGTCGGGCGCGGGGCGCAGTCGGCTTGAGCTCACGGCCGAGCGCGATGCAGCATCCCTCACCCTCACCGACGTCGCGACCGCGATCGAGCGCGCTCGCGGAACCCTCGACGACACTCGTGCCGCGCTCGCGACCGCCAAGCAAGGAGCGACCGACGCCCTTGCCGCGGTTCGCGATCAGGATGCCCAGCGCGCCGCCCGCAGCGAGCAGGTCTCGCGCGCTCGCGCCCAGGCCGAGGCCGCCGAGGGCGAAGCCGCCCGGCTTGCGGTCGGTGTGGATTCTGCCCACGAGTCGGTGCGTGAGGCCGAGTCTGGTGTTGAGCGCGCGCACGCCGAGCACGAGGATTTTGCCGGGCGACCTCGCCCCATGCTTGACGCCACCGCTCGTGATGAGTTGCTCGTCGACCTCGAGGCCGCACGAGCCGCCGAACTCGAGCGCCGTATCGAACTCGAGACCGTGCGCGAGCGCGTTCGTGCGGCTGCCGACGCCGCTGAGCAGCTCGAGAAGCGTCGCATCGCCGAGAAGGCGGCGGCAGACGAGTCGGCGCGGCGCGCGGTGCTGCGCCAGCGTCAGGTTCAGCGGGCGACGACGGTGGCTGCCGCGCTGCCCGCCGTGCAGTCGGCGATCGACCGCTCGGTTGCCGACGCTCGGGTCGCCCTCGCCCAGCGCGAGAGCGAGCGCGCGGCCCAGAACGATGAACTGCTCGAGCTGCGCCGCGCCGAGAGCTCGTTGCGCGAACGTCTCGCCGCGATTACCGAGGGCGTGCACGGCCTCGAACTGCAGATTTACGAGAAGAAGTTGCACCTCTCACAATTGCTCGAACGCGCGGGCGACGAACTGGGACTCATAGAAGACGTGCTTGTTGCCGAGTATGGGCCCGACGTGCCCGTGCCCGACGATTATGCCCTGACCGAAGCCGCGCGCGCCGTCGCCGATGCGATCGCCGCCGAGGCGGCCGCCCGTGTCGACCCCGACCCCGATGCGCCCGCGTTTGACCCGACCTCAGACGAAGAGTCAGAGCGGGTTGCGGCGATCGTGGCCGCGTCGCGGGCAGCAATGTCTGCCGAATCGGAGGCGGGCGACGCCGGAGAGCGCGAGGGCGACATTCAGCCGACCGACGTGCCCGCGGGCAAGCCCTTCGACCGCAGCGAGCAGCAGGCGCGTCTCGCCCGCGCCGAGCGCAAGCTCAGCCAGCTCGGCCGCGTCAACCCGCTCGCGCTCGAAGAGTTTGCGGCGCTCGAGCAGCGCCACAAGTTCCTCACCGAGCAGCTCACTGACC
>JAYUKK010000033.1:0-5399 GCA_043764515.1 Microbacterium sp. | reverse complement strand
CGCTCTGCTGCATAGCGAGCCCGATCTGCTCATCAAGATCATTCGCGACGTCTTCAACGAAGACTTCCGCTCGCTCGTCATCAGCGGGGCGGATGCGCAGCAGACCATCGAGGCCTACCTGCGGGGCGTCGCGCCCGATTTGCTCGACCGCGTGCAGAAGCACGAGGGCGACCACGACCCCTTCGACGAGTACCGCATCTCGGAGCAAATCGAGAAGGCGCTCGACCGTAAGGTCTGGCTGCCCTCAGGCGGCTCGCTCATCATCGACCGCACCGAGGCCATGACCGTCGTCGATGTCAACACCGGCAAGTTCGTCGGTTCGGGCGGCAACCTCGAAGAGACCGTCACAAAGAACAACCTCGAGGCGGCCGAAGAGCTGGTTCGCCAACTCCGGCTGCGCGACATCGGCGGCATCATCGTCGTCGACTTCATCGACATGGTGCTCGAGTCGAACCGTGACCTCGTGCTGCGCCGCCTCATGGAATGCCTGAGCCGCGACCGCACGAAGCACCAGGTGGCTGAAGTCACCAGCCTCGGGCTGGTGCAGATGACGCGCAAGCGTTTGGGCCTCGGCCTGCTCGAAACCTTCAGCGAGTCGTGCGAGGTCTGCGCGGGCCGCGGTCTCATCGTGCATCACGAGCCCGTCGTCCGTCACCGCCAGGGCTCGGACACCGCCGCCAACGGCGGCGGCATCGGGAGCTCGAACGGTCGTCGTCGCGGCGGCGCGGGCAATGGCGGCAATGGCGGCAACAACGGTTCGCAGCAGGGTGGCTCAGGCCGCGGTGGCTCGGCACGCTCGGCTGCTCCGGCGGCCCACGCGATCACCGACGACGTCAGCCGCGCCGTTGCCGCAATCGCCGCGAAGACCGTGCACCACGACGCTCCCGCTACGGGAGCGATCGAGCTTCCCGTGCTGCCTGTCGTTGTCGACGTGGCCCCGACCGTTGATGAGCAGCCCGTCAACCTGCTTGACATCCCCGTGGCCAAGAAGCACAGCCGCGGCCGAGCGCCAATCGACGCGACGACAGCCGATCAGCTCTTGGGCTCGGTGCTCGAGTCGCTCCCTGAGCCTCCTGCCCCCGGCACACGCAAGCGTGCCTCGCGCCGGGTCTCGAGCGGCACCATCACGACTCACGCACCGGTCGACGAGTCGTAAGGGCGCGCCAAGGCGCGCTCCCTAAGATTCTCGGTGTGACGCAGTCTGACCTGAATCCTCGCGCGGCCAAACGGCCGGGCGAGAGCGGCGACGGCGACCACGGGGTGTCCCACGACGACGGGCACGAGCACGATGGCCACGACCACGGTGCTGCGCCCGTGCGGCGGCGCGCTCGGGGCGTGCACGTCGCATGGGCGGTCGGCGCAACCGTCGTGCTCGCGGGCCTCGTGGCGGTGCGGGCGATCACGGCCGAGCGGCTTGACCCGAGCATCCCGAACCCGGTGCAAGACCTGCTGACGCTCTCGACGAGCGTCATCATCGAGTCACTGCCGTTCATCATGCTCGGCATCGCTCTCTCGGTGCTCGTGCAGGTGTGGATTCCTGAGAGCTGGCTGCTGCGCATTCTGCCGCGCAACCCCTGGGGGCGACGCGCTGTCATTTCGCTGTTCGGAATGTTCTTGCCCGTGTGCGAGTGCGGCAACGTGCCGCTCGCTCGGGGGCTCGTGCGGCGCGGGTTTACCGTCTCTGAGTCGATGACGTTTCTCATCGCCGCGCCGATTCTCAACCCCGTGACGATCATCACAACGCACCAGGCGTTCGGCTTCGATGACGGCATTCTCGTGGCGCGCTTGCTCGGTGGCTTTGCGATCGCCAACATTCTCGGCTGGCTGTTTAGCAAGCACCCCGAGCCGATGAGCCTGCTGAGCGGCCGCTTCGCGGAAGAGTGCCGCATCGACGACGGGCACGGGCATGGCCGCGACCGCCGGCAGCAGACGCTCGATCTGTTCGTGCGCGAGTCGAGCATCCTCATGCCGGCGCTCGTCATCGGCTCGCTCATCGCGGGCGCCATTCAGGTCATCGTGCCGCGCGACGTGCTCGTCGCCCTCGGCAGCGACCCGCTCTACAGCGTGCTCGCCATGATGGTGCTCGCGTTCATCATCTCGGTGTGCTCGAACGTCGACGCGTTCTTCATCTTGCCGTTCGCCTCAACCTTTTTGCCCGGCTCGATTGTCGCCTTCTTGGTGTTTGGTCCCATCGTCGACATCAAGATGCTCGCCCTCATGCGCACGACCTATTCGACCCGCACGCTCGTGCAATTGACGACGATCGTGGCCTTGTTGAGTCTCGCCCTCGGACTGGTGGTGAACTTCCTTGCCTGAGTCGACGACCCGCGGCGCGCTGTGGCGAGCAGTCCAGCGCTGGCGCGGTGTGGTGATCATGAGCGTCATGGCCACGATCACCCTGTGGCTCGCAGTCTCGGGTCAGCTCGTGCTTTACATCCACCCGCGGTACGTCGTCTTCACCGTGATCATGTCGATCATCGCCGTCATCGCTGCGATCGCCGCGGTCTCGAGCCCGCGACACCACGACGACGAGGGTCTGCCGCTTCCCCCTCGCCGCTCGCGCGCCATCGGAATCGCGGCGGCCGGGCTTGCCGGCGCATTTGCTCTCGGCATGGTCGTGATTCCGCCCGCGACGCTCAGTACGGCGACGGCCCAACAGCGCGAGATCAACGCGACCGCCAGTGACGACGCCGAGTCGCTTGCTGAGGCCTCGGTCGCCGATGCCGCGACCGTCGCAACCTTCACGGTGCGCGAGTGGTCGACCGTGCTGCGCCAGACGAGTGACCTCGCCTTCTTCGACGGCAAGCCAGCCACCGACCTGCTCGGCTTCGTCACCGCCGACCCCGATGACCCTGAATCGATCTTTTACATTTCACGCTTCGCCGTGACGTGCTGCGCTGTAGACGCCCAACCGCTTGGCGTGCCCGTGTATCTGCCCGGCTGGGCTGAGCTGTACCCGCCCGACACCTGGGTGCAGGTTTCCGGCCCGTTCGAGAGCAACCCCTCGCGCACGAGCACGAAGCCCGTTGTGCTCATCCCCGAGCGGGTCGAGGCGGTGGACCAGCCGCGTGAGCCCTACCTCTTCTGAGCCAGTCGACCCCGCCCTGCCCGCCGCGCGCCGAGTGGCCGCCACGTCGCAACGGCTCCGCGAGCAGCGGGCACTCCGCCGATTTGACCGCACGTTCTGGATGCTCGCCGCAGGCCTCGCGATCGTCGCCGCCGTCTTCCTCCTGCTGGGCAGCCTGCAGGGCCCGAAGCTCAGCTCCGCCATTGTCGACCCGGTGCGCGTCACCGAGCAGGCCGGCCAGCAGTTGCGCCTCTTTGCCAACCAGCCCCTCGGCGAGGTCACACCCGATCAGGTGACGGTCACGCCCGCCGCCGAGGTCTCGGTGACGGTGCAGGGCGACCTCATGGTCGTGCAGTTCGACCAGCGCTTGCGCTTCGGCACCGAGTACGTCGTCGAGGTGCGCGACGTCTCGGCCCCGAGTCGTGACGCGACGACGACCTTCACGCATCGCTTCACGACCGCCCCGGGTGGGGTGTTGTACCTCGATCGCGGCGACGACACCGACGAAGTACTGCGCGCACCGCTCGACGGAACGGGTCGGGGCGAGGTTGTGCACGCGGCGCCGGGCATCCAGCGCATCGCCTCGATCGAAACCGTTGTCGTCGTCGCGCGTGACGCGCCGGGTGGCACGAGTGTGCTCGAGTCGGTGGCGAGCGACGGCGGTGTGCAGCAATTACGACTACCCGAGGGAGTCCGCATCGATCGGCTCATCGCGCCCCCGAGCGGAACGCTGCTGGGCTTGGTGTTGACGACGGTCGACCCCGAGTCGAGCGCTGCACCCCTGCAGGGCGCGCTCGCCGTCGTCGACCTCGCGGGCCCGGGCATCGCCGTGATCGTGGCAGGGCTCGACGGTGAACCGATCACGACGCTGGATGCCGCGTTCTTGCCCGACGCGACGACGCTCATTGTGCACGCGTTCGATCAGTCCCTCTTGCGGGTCGAGCTCACCGAGCCGCCGCTCGCGTTACCGGTCGGTCAGATTCCCGAGATGTATGCAGTGTCGACCGATGGCACGCGCATCACGGGGTCAGATGCGTTCGGCGGAGTGGTCGTCGACCTGACGACGGGGGAAGAGTCGCGACTCGACCCCTCGCTGGTGGAGGGCGAGCTCGCCTTCGGCGGCGAGGCTATTCTCACGAGCACCGAGCTGCGCATCCAGAAGGTTGCGGTTGCCGATGTCGTCACCGGTGCCGTGCGCGTCTTGCTCGTAGCCGACGACGGCACCGGAACCGCTCGCGTGCTGCTGCGCACGGTTGATGACCGCGGCAGCATCGGCGACTTCACGATCTCGCCGAACGACCAATACGTCGCGGTGGAGGTGACGCCCTCGGTTGAGGATGCTGTCGCCGACGCTCGCCCCGTTAACGTCCGTGCGACCTCGGTCACGACGGTGATCGTCGACATCGAGTCGGGTGCCGTCGTGCGCACGCTCGAGGGGTTCTCGCCAATCTGGTGACCAGTGCGGGGGATTACAGTCCGCGCTTGGTTCGTTGGCTGACGCGCAACCCCGCCGCGTTGAGGCGCGCCACCAGTTCTTTGCCCGTCACGGGCACGGCGCCCTGCGCAATGAGCACCTCGCGGCGCTCTTCTGGGTAGTCGTAGTGGTCGTGATCGAAGCCGCGATCGGGGATTCCGGCGGCGATCGCGAAGGCGTGCAGCTCGTCGAGTGACGAGTCGCTCACGAGGTGGCCCCAGAGTCGCCCGTGGGCGGGCCAGATGGGTTCATCGATCAACACAGCCATGGTCGAGATTGTAGGCTGGGGGTGTCGGAGACGCGCAGAACGGGCGCGTTTGACCGGGCATCCCGCGGTCGGCTATTCTTGACCGTTGGTGCGCGCTGGGCTGAGCCTGCGCCGACACCCTCACGCATTTCTCGTCGCACCAGATTTCGAGTGCGGCACAGAGAATCGATTAACAGAGCAAAGGTGAAACGTGGTCTACGCAGTTGTGCGCGCCGGTGGGCGGCAGGAGAAGGTTGAGGTCGGCACGGTTGTCGTTCTCGACCGCATCAAGGCGAGCGAGGATGGCACCATCCAGCTGACCCCGGTTCTGCTCGTCGACGGTGACACGATCACCACCGACGCGAAGAAGCTCGCGAAGATCACGGTCACGGCCGAGGTGCTGGGCGACCTGCGCGGCCCCAAGATCGTCATCCAAAAGTTCAAGAACAAGACCGGGTACAAGAAGCGCCAGGGTTTCCGCGCTGACCTGACTCGCGTCAAGATCACCGGCATCAAGTAAGAAGGGGGCTACGAAGACATGGCACACAAAAAGGGCGCATCGTCCACCCGTAACGGCCGCGACTCGAACCCCCAGTACCTGGGTGTTAAGC
>JAYUKK010000032.1:0-5473 GCA_043764515.1 Microbacterium sp. | reverse complement strand
GGGGAGGTCGAGGGCGGCGGCGCGTGAGTCGCGACTGGGGCCAGGGTCGAGCGAGGGGCTCACCGCTGCGGCGATGACGCGTACTCGGTCACCGAGGTCGAGCGCGCTCGACAGGTCGTCGGCGACGGCGTGGGTGGGCACAACGATGGCATCGGCGTAGCGTTCAGCCCGCTTGGCCATCGCGCGCATCCACGCGACGGTGCGGCTCGGCAGGGTCTCGGGGTGCGTGAACGCCGCCGAGTGGTGGATCGTGACGACGACCTGCTCGCCGGGCGAGTTCACGCGGTCGTGACGATAGAGCGGCGCGAACAGGCTGGGAGCGTGCACCATTCCGGCACCCGGCAGTCGCGTAAAGCCGTGCTGCCACGCGGCGGCCAGCTGACGGCGATCAAGAGCGCTTTTGAACAGCTCGCTCAGGCCGGGCAGTTGCTGCTCGATGCGTTCATACTCGCCCGGGGGAGACGAGGCAACGATGCCGGCCACGTCACAGCCGCGCGGGGCCGTCTCGATGAGCGCGCGGGTCAGCTCGAGCGCGTAGCGACCGATGCCACTCGGTACCGGATCACCCACGTGGTCGAGCACGACGCGCAGCGTGGTGAGGCTCACGAAAAGATCTCCGCACTCATCGACTCATTGAGAGCATCACGCCATGCACGGATCGGCGTGAGGCCGAGGCGGGCCCACCCGTCGTGCGCCAGCACCGAATTCGTGGGTCGACGGGCGGGACGGGCGAACTGTGCGCTGTCGGTCGGGGCGACATCGCGCGCATCGCCGCCAAGGTTCTCGACAATGGCGCACGCAAATCCGTGCCACGTGGTGGCACCCGCGCTCGTGCCGTGCAAAGTGCCCGAACGCAGGCCCGTCTGCAGCATCCGCAGCGTCTGCTCGGCGAGATCGGTGGTCCATGTGGGTTGGCCGTGCTGATCATTCACCACGGTCAGGTGGCCGTTTTCACGGTAGAGCCGCATCATCGTGCGAACGAAGTTGGGGCCGTGCTCGCCGTACAACCATGCCGTTCGCATGATGATCGTGCCGTCGGGGTGTGCCGCACGGGCCCGAATCTCGCCCTCGGCTTTTGAGCGGCCGTAGGCGCTCACGGGAGCAAGCGGTGCGTTCTCGGCATACGGCCCCGCATCGTCACCCGAGAACACGTAGTCAGTCGAGTACTGCACCAGCACCGCACCCGCTTCGGCGCACGCCCGCGCCAGGTTCTCGGCGCCCGACGCGTTGATGAGCATCGCCTGCTGTTCGTCTGTCTCGGCGGCATCGACGGCGGTGTAGGCCGCCGTATTGAGCACGACGTCGTGGCCCGCGACGGCGGCCCGGCACGCTTCTGGGTCGGTGATGTCGAGCTCAGCGCGGGTAAACGCGGTCACCGTCGCGCCGGTGTGGCCGGTGAGGGTGGCCTGGAGGTCGCGGCCGAGCATTCCGCCCGCGCCGGTGATGAGGTAGCGGGTGGGGGCGCTGCCGAGGGTCGCCGACGCGCTCACTGGCCTTGGGCGCGATAGCGCGCCTCGGTATCGTCTTTCTGCGGCGCCCACCAGGCCTCGTTGTCGCGATACCAGGTAACCGTTGCTGCGAGACCCGCCTCAAAGTCACCGTACTGCGGAGCCCAGCCGAGTTCCGTGCGCAGCTTCGACGAATCGATGGCGTAACGCAGGTCATGGCCCGGTCGGTCGACGACGTGGTCATAGGCGTCGGCGGGCTGGCCGAGCGTCGTCAAGATCATCTCGACGACCTCTTTGTTGTTCTTCTCGCCGTCGGCACCGATGAGGTAGGTCTCGCCGATGACGCCCTTCTCGAGAATCGTCAACACCGCGGCAGAGTGGTCGTCGGCGTGGATCCAGTCACGAACGTTCTCGCCCGAGCCATACAGCTTGGGGCGTTCGCCGCGCAGCACGTTCGTGATCTGGCGCGGGATGAACTTCTCAACGTGTTGGTACGGCCCGTAGTTGTTCGAGCAGTTCGAAATGGTCGCCTTCACGCCGAATGAGCGCACCCACGCGCGCACGAGCAAATCACTCCCGGCCTTGGTCGACGAGTAAGGGCTCGACGGGTTGTAGGGGGTGTTCTCGGTAAAGCGGGCGGGGTCGTCGAGTTCGAGATCGCCGTAGACCTCGTCGGTCGAGATGTGGTGGAAGCGCGTGCCATGCCGGCGGGCAGCTTCGAGAAGAGTGAACGTACCGATGATGTTCGTGTCGAGGAAGGGGCGCGGGTCGTCGAGTGAATTGTCGTTGTGACTTTCGGCCGCGTAGTGCACAACCGCGTCGGCAGCGGCGACGAGCCCATCCACGATGGCGGCATCGGCGATATCACCGTGCACAAAAGCCACGCGATCGGCCGGCAAGCCGTCGAGCGAGGCCCGGTTGCCCGCGTAGGTGAGCTTGTCGAGCACGGTCACCCGGTGGTCGGTGTGCTGCACGACGTGGTGCACGAAGTTCGAGCCGATGAAGCCGGCGCCGCCGGTGACGAGCAGATGCATAGGGTCGAGTCTACTGACGGGTGCGTCAGCGACGCGCGGCCCGCACGAGAAGGTTGGCCCGCACCCGCAAGCCAGCGTCGAGCACCACGCGCAGCGGCCACATGATGGCGCCTCGATACTTCGCGGCCAAGAACCGGCGGGCGCTGTCATGATGCGCGCGAATCATCAGCCCAGACTCACCTTCCGTCGAGTGAGCGCCATCGTGTGTCACCACCGCGGCCGGCTCGTAGACGCTGCGAACGTTGGCGCGGCCCAAACGAAAACCGAGGTCGACGTCTTCGAAGTACATGAAGTAGCCCTCGTCGAATCCGCCAATGCGTTCGAACGCCGACCGTCGAACCAGCAAACAGGCGCCGGAGAGCCAGCCAGCATCGCGTCGGTCACTCCCCGTGCGTTCCGCATCGTGGTAGCGACGCGTAAAGGGGTTACTCGGCCACACGCGCACGAAGAGAGCGTGTCCGACTCCCGTGCGCACCGAAGGAATCGCCCGGGCCGAGGGATACACCGAGCCGTCTGGGTTAAGGATGCGCGGCCCCACCGCGCCGACTGCGGTGGTCGTGCATCCGGTCGCCAACAGAGTCGCAATAGCGTCGGGGGTCAGGGCCACATCGGGGTTGCTCACGAGAACCCACTCGATGCCAGGATCAAGAGCCGCCACTCCGGCGTTCACGGCAGCGCCATAGCCGGGGTTGGCCTCAAGCGGCACATAGGCGGCACCGGCGCGGGCCGCCAGCTGTCGCGCCCCCTCGCCGTCTGCGGGGCAGTTGTCGACCACGACGATGCTCACGAGCACGCCGATCGACGCCAGCGCCGACTGCAAAAATGGTTCCAGAACACGATCTGACCGGAAGGCGACGGTGACGATACCGACGCGTGTCGGCTGTTCAACCTCAAACTCCATGGTGTGCCCATCGTAGCCGGGCCGCTCTAGGCTGACGGTCGTGGCTGAACCCCTCGAGCACGCTGACCTCTCGGTGGCGATGTGCACCCACAACGGTGCGGCCTTCGTCGGTGAGCAAGTGCGCAGCATTCTGGCGCAGCGACCAGCGCCCCGCGAGCTGGTGGTGGGCGACGATGCGTCGACCGATGACACCGTTTCCGAAGTGGAGCGTGCCGTGAGCGAGGCGCGAGCGGCTGAGCCCCTCCTTCAGACCCGTCTCACCGTGCTGCGCCGCGCTGAACCCCTCGGGGTGACGGCCAACTTTGCGGCCACGATCGCTGCGTGTTCGGGCGCGCTGGTGGCCCTGAGTGATCAAGACGATTGCTGGCCTGCTGGTCGGCTGGAGCGGGTCATGGGCACCTTCCGTGATCCGGCGGTGTTGCTCGTGCACTCTGACGCTCGACTCGTCGATGCCACGGGCGCGGCATTGGGCGCCACGCTCTTGCAGGTGCTCGAGGTCAGCGCAGCCGATCGTGATGACTTGACGCGGGGCGACGCCTGGCCCGTCTTGCTGCGCCGCAATCTCGTGACCGGAGCAACCGTCGTGGTGCGACGATCGCTCGCTGAGCGCGCCCAGCCGTTTCCGGCATCGTGGGTGCACGACGAATGGCTGGCGATCGTCGCTGCTGCGCACGGTGGAGTTCGCCTGATCGATGAGCCCTTGATCGACTATCGGCAGCACGGCGCCAACGTCATCGGTGCGACGCGGGTGACCTGGAGTCGGCGGTGGCAGCGTTTGCGCGAGCCGCGCGACGCTCGCGCGGCCCGCCTCGTGGCCCGGGCGCAGGCGCTGGTCGAACGACTGCCGGTACAGGGCGTGGCTGAGAGCATGATGACGGATGCCCACGGCAAGCTCGCGTTCGAACGAGCCCGCGCCGCGGCCCCCGCGTGGCAGCCCGCCCGAGTGCCGGGCATCGTCGCACGGCTTCTCGGTGGCGAGTACCGCCGCTTCGCCCGCGGGCCGATCGACGTGCTGCGTGACCTCGTGCAGCCGCCGCGGGAGCGTTAGGCTCAACGATCGTGCAGATCCGCGAGCTTTCTATTCCCGACGCCTACGAGATCACTCCGATCGTGCGAGGTGACGACCGTGGCGTGTTTCTCGAGTGGTACCGACATGATCTGCTCGAGCAGGCGGTGGGTCACTCGCTCACGCTGCGGCAGGGCAACACCTCGGTCTCGAAGCGCGGCGTGGTGCGGGGCATCCACTTTGCCGAGCTCCCGCCGGGGCAGGCGAAATACGTCACGTGCCCGAGCGGCGCCGTACTCGACTTCGCGATCGACGTGCGCCTGGGTTCTCCGACGTTCGGCCAGTGGGACACGGTATTGCTCGACGATGTTGACCGCCGCGCCATCTACCTTGCTGAGGGTCTCGGCCACGCCTTCGTCGCGCTCACCGAGAACGCCACGGTGTCGTACCTCGTCACCGACACCTACAACCCCACGCGCGAGCACGCGGTGAACCCGCTCGACGAGCAGATCGCACTCGTCTTCCCTGCCGAGCTCGGTGAACCCCTGCTGTCGCCGAAAGACCTCGAAGCCCCGTCTCTCGCTGAGGCCGAACGTCTGGGTCTGCTGCCGCGCTTCGACGAGGTTCGCGCCTGGTACTCGACACTCGATGCCGACGCGGCGCGCACTCGATCGGGTGAGCACTCTTAGAACCACATCGCCGTTCTCGGCCCAATCGCTCCGGCCAATCGAAACCGGGGCACACCGTCAACGCGTTCACCGACGTGCTCACCGCACTGCTTCCCCCGAGAATCGTGACGGTGCCGACCTGGTAGTTCGTGAGGCCGGTGACCACCTGGCGCGGGATGCACGAGCCGGGCACCACGATGAGGGGAGCCCCGCTCGCCGCAGCCCAGGCGGCAGCGCCCGTGGAACGCGCGCTGGTCGCCGCTCACTGCGCCAGGGGCGCTGCCGGCCCCGGCTAGGCTGGTCGTCATGAAGGGCATCATTCTTGCGGGTGGCTCGGGCACCCGACTCTGGCCGATCACCAAGGGCATCTCAAAGCAGTTGATGCCCATCTACGACAAGCCGATGATCTACTACCC
>JAYUKK010000031.1:0-20509 GCA_043764515.1 Microbacterium sp. | reverse complement strand
TCAAGCGCGGGTGCAGTGGAGCATCCCCCCAGCCCCACCACCACAGCGAGCGCTGCCCCCGCGGCGATCGTCATGCGTCTCGACATGTGACACCTACTTTCTGCGACCGCACCCGCGGCCAATGCTTCGACTGTAGGTCGGTCCAGCGCATCGCCACAGCGGCAAAGCCTTACGAGATGCTTACGGTCGATCGGCCGGAGCGTCTTCGGCCGCGGCGTCTTCCGCCGCCGCGTCGGGATCGCCAGCAGGCTGGGCGCGGCGGGCGTGCAGGTCGCGCGCCACGGCATCACGCAGGGAGGAGAAGAAGATATACGAGACCGTCATCGCGATCACGCTCGCGACGATCGCGGCCCACCACCAATCGATGCCGATGGCGAGAAGCACCCCGAGGGCCGCGCCAAAGAGTCCGAGGCGAAGCAACGTGTACTGAATCCAGGGGCTCACACCATGAGTCTACGAGCGACCTCTCGGTGCCTGCTTAGAACGTGCGGCGTACACTTTCGGAATGCCTCGTGTCATTGTCGTGCTCGCCGTGGTCGCGGTCGCGTTCTGGGTGTTCACCATCGTTGACGCGCTGTTGACCGATCGTGCGCGAGTTCGCGCCTTCCCCAAGCAGCTGTGGGTTGCCGGTGTCGTTCTCCTTCCCGTCATCGGCGGGCTGTTGTGGCTCTTCGTGGGGAAGGCCCGCCGGTCGGCCGGTGGCACGCGCCGCCCCGTCGCTCCTGACGACGACCCGAGCTTTTTGAGCACCCTCTCGAGCGAAGAGGTTGCGCGCCGCGCGGCCGACGACGAGCGGCTGCGTCGCCTCGAGCAAGAGCTCGCCGACCTCGACGATGACACTCCCGCCGACCCCGAGCGCTGACCTCGGCGACTCGCCCGCGAGCGTCGCGGCGTCGGCCCTGCTCGAGGGCCTCGTGCGCGCGGGCGTGGCCGACGTCGTGCTGAGCCCCGGATCGCGATCGCAAGCCCTCGCCCTCGCCGCAGCCGCGTTTGCGCGGGCAGGGCACCTCGAGCTGCACGTGCGCATCGACGAGCGGGTTGCTGGCTTCACGGCGCTCGGCCTTGCCGTCGAGAGCGGCCGACCCGTTGTGGTCGTGTGTACCTCGGGCACCGCGGTGGCGAATCTTCATCCGGCCGTGCTCGAGGCGCACCACTCGGGAGTGCCGCTCATCGTGCTGACCGCCGACCGCCCTGCCGAGCTCCGCGGAATCGGCGGCAATCAGACCACGATGCAACCCGGCATCTTCGGCGAGCTCGTGCGTGCCGACTGGGATGTCGCGGCGCCCGTCGGCGACGTGGCCGAAGCTGATGACGCACGCGAGCTCGGCGCCCTCGCCGTGCGGGCGAGCGCCGACGGACCCGTGCACCTCAACCTCGCCTACCGCGACCCGCTGAGTGGCCCGGTCACGGTGCCCGCCGACCTGCACGCGGGCAGCGTGCCTGAGCGCCCCGCGCTCGCCGACCCGGTCATCGTCGACCTGTATCCCGACGACGCAACGGTCGTCATCGCCGGACACGCTGCGGGGCCCCAGGCGGAGGCCCTCGCCGTTGCGCTGGGCGCTCCCCTCATCGCTGAAGTCACGAGCGGGGCGCGCTTTGGCCGCCACGCCGTCGTCGCCTATCGCCACGTGCTGCGCGGACCCCACGGTGAGGCCGTCGGTCGTGCGATCGTGTTCGGGCACCCCACTCTGAGCCGCGAAGTTCCCCAACTCCTGCAACGCGCGGACGTTGAGGTCATCGTCGTGCGCACACCCGGCGTCGAGGACTACAACCCGGGGCGCCGCGCGCGCATTGTTGACGAGGTGCGCGCGTTCGGCATCCCCGACCCCGCGGTCGTGCGGCGATGGGTGGGCGGCTGGGTGAGCATGTCGCGCGCCGTGCTCGAGTCTGAGGCACCCGACGACCCCGCTCCCGACCTCACGCTGGCTGTGGCGGACGACCGCGGCGTGCGCGCCGCCTTCGCGAAAGCCGAGCTCGCGGTGTTGCGGGCGCCGATTGACCGTCGGATGCTCGCGCGGGCCCTGTGGGCATCCACCTGGCCCCACGACCGTCTCGTGCTCGCGGCCTCGCGCTTGATCCGCGTGGCCGACGCGCTCGTGCCGGGCAAGGCCATCACGGCGCACGCGAACCGTGGGCTCGCCGGAATCGACGGCACGGTGTCGACGGCTACGGGCATCGCCCTCGCCGCAGCGCGCACCGGCAGAGCAGGCGCGACCCGTGTGCTCACGGGTGACCTCGCTCTGCTGCACGATGCGGGCGCGCTTCTCGTGCCCCTCCCCGAAGGTCTTCGCCTGCACGTTTTCGTCGGCAACGACGGCGGCGGCACGATCTTCGACGATCTTGAGGTGGCGGCGACGGCCGACCCCGACGACTTCGCGACGGTCATGCGCACGCCGCATCGCGCCGACCTTTCGGCGCTCGCTGCCGCGGGTGGCTGGGCCTATCGCCGAGCGACGACGCGCGCCGACCTTGATGATGCGCTCACGGCACCGGAGCCGCTGCTCCTCGTCGAGGTGCCGCTCGCACTGTAGCCGTCTGCACGGCCCGCGGGTAGCATCCGGCCATGGATGAATTGTTGCGCGCCTCCCGCGGATTCGTGCTCGAGGCCGTCGACTGCGATGCAACTCCCGGCATCACCGCTGATAAGAAGCACGCCGAGCATCTGCTCGCTGAGGGAGCCGAGCGCCTCGAGGCGCTGCAAGAGCGGCTGTTTGCGGCGAGTCGCGCGGGCGACACGCGGCGCGTGCTGCTCGTGCTGCAAGCGATGGATACCGCGGGCAAGGGCGGCATTGTGCGCCACGTGGTCGGGTCCGTTGATCCGCAAGGCGTTCAGCTCACCGCCTTCAAGAAGCCGACGCCCGAAGAGTTAGCCCACCACTTTCTGTGGCGGATCGAACGCCGCCTTCCCGATGCGGGCATGATCGGCGTCTTCGATCGCTCGCACTACGAAGACGTTCTCATTGGTCGCGTGCGCGCACTCGCTCCCGCCGACGAGATCGAGCAGCGCTATGGCGAGATGATCGACTTCGAGCGCCGGCTCGCCGACGACGGCGTGACGATCGTCAAGGTCATGTTGCACCTCAGCCGCGACGAGCAGAAGGAGCGCTTGCTCGAGCGACTCGACCGTCCTGACAAGCACTGGAAGTACAACCCCGGCGACGTCGACGAACGCCTGTTGTGGGATGACTACCAGAGCGCTTACCAGCTGGCAATCGAGCGAACGGATGCCGAGCACGCGCCCTGGTACGTCGTCCCCGCCAACCACAAGTGGTACGCGCGCCTCGCGGTGCAGTCTCTGCTCATCTCCGCACTCGAGCGCATCGACCCGCAGTGGCCACCCGCCGACTTCGACGTTGATGTCGAGAAGGCGCGGCTTGCCGCGACGTGAAGCGCAGGCCTAACGAAGGCTGTCGGCGATCGGCCGAAACTTCATGCGGGTCTCGGCGAGCTCCGAGTCGGGGTCGCTGTCGGCGACGATGCCCGCACCCGCGTAGGCGGTGAGTAGCCCGTCGTCGTCTATGCGGGCACACCGCAGCGCGATGACCCACTCGCCGTCGCCGTCGTGGTCGATCCAGCCCACCGGCCCGGCGTAGCGGCCGCGGTCGAAAGGCTCGAGTTCGGCGATAAGGGCGAGTGCGGCCTCCGTCGGTGAGCCAGCGACGGCTGCAGTCGGGTGCAAGGCCGCGACGATGTCGAGCGCGCTCGACGACTCGGCGAGCTGCATCTCGACATCCGTGGCGAGGTGCCACAGGTTGGGCAGCTTGAGCGTGAAGGGCAACTCGCTCGCCGTCACGGCGCGCACGTGCGGGCGCAGTGCATCGAGCACGCTGTGCACGGCGAACGCGTGCTCGTCGAGGTCTTTCGTGCTCGTCGCGAGCTGTGCGGCCGCGGCGGCGTCGTCGGCCGAGCTTGTTCCGCGTGCCGTGCTTCCGGCGAGAACGCGCGCGCTCGCCTCGCCGCCGTGCACGCTCACGAGAGTTTCGGGGCTCGCGCCCATGAGTCCGTCAACTGCGAACGTCACACAGTCGGGGTACCGGTCGGCGAGCTCGTGCAGTAGCGCCCGGCGGTCAGCATCGGGCGGGATGCTCGCCGTCGCATCACGCGCGATCACGACCTTCTCGACCCGACCGGCGCGAATCGCCTCGACGGCCCGGCCCACGACCGCCGTGAACTCTTCGCGGCTCAGCGAGGCCGCGGCCAGGGTGGCCCGGGGGCGCTCGCCGATCGGCACGGCGTGGGGGGATTGATCGGCCGTCGTTGCCCCCGCCACCGAGACGCGGGTGACCCAGCTCACGCCGTCGTGCCGCCCGACAATGAGCTCGGGTACGATGAGCACGCTCGGAGCGCTCGAGGCGTCGGCGAACGCGAAGGTTCCCATCGCGACGAGGCCGGTTCCGGGCCGGTGAACGGGGTCGACAACCTCGGCGGCGCTCGCGATCGTGCGCCACGCAGCCGCAGCATCCGTCAATCGAGTGGGGCCACTAAAGCTCAGGCGCAACGCTTCACCGATGCCGACAATGCCGTCGCCCCGCCGAATGGCCGTCAATGGGTGCCGCGCGTCGGCGAACGCGAGGAGGTCGTCATGGTCGGCCACGGGCTCGGTCACCGCGCGCAGGGCGACCCCGGGCGCGAGAGAGGCAGGCACCCGCTCAGGCTACTCCGCACCCGACGGTCCCCCAGGCGCCTCACGGCGAACACCGGGCAGGCCCTCACTAGACTTGGGGGGTGACGAGGGCTGATCTATCGAAGACACCGCGCGATGTCGCGGCGATGTTTGATGGTGTCGCTCGCGGATACGACCGCACCAACGCGGTGCTGTCGGTGGGCAACGCCGCGCTCTGGCGTATCGCCACCGTGCGAGCGGTGAATCCCCAGCCCGGTGAGCGCATTCTCGACATCGCCGCCGGAACCGGAACGAGCTCGGTCGCGCTGGGCAAGTCGGGCGCCGAGGTGATCGCTCTCGACTTCTCGCAGGGCATGGTCGACGAAGGCCGGCGTCGCCACCCCGATCTCGCCTTCGTGCAGGGCGATGCCATGGCTCTGCCGTTCGGCGATGCCGAGTTCGATGCCGTCACGATCAGCTTTGGGTTGCGCAACGTGCAGAAGCCCGAGGTCGCGATCGCCGAAATGTTGCGCGTGCTCAAGCCCGAGGGTCGCGTCGTGATCTGCGAGTTCTCGCGGCCGCCGCTGGCCGTGCTGCGCGCGGGGTATCACGCCTACTTGCGCTACGTCATGCCGTTCATCGCGGGTGCCGCGAGCTCGAACCCCGAGGCCTACCGTTACTTGTTTGACTCGATTCGAGACTGGCCCGAGCAATCCGTTCTGAGCCAGTGGCTGCGATCAGCTGGGTTCACGCGGGTCGCTTACCGCAATCTCTCGTGGGGTGTTGTCGCCCTTCACCGGGGGCGTAAGCCCGCCGGCGCATCCGCGCAGTAAGCCGCCCCGACCGCCTCGACAGATCGGCAGACCGTTGACCCGCCTCCCCCCGCTCGCTCGCCGCAGCAAGACGCTCAGCGCGTCGCTCGGCCTCGGCGAGAAGCTGTTCGCATCGAGCGAAGAGCGCCGTTTTGCTGAGGCGATCGAGACCGGCCTGGTGGAGGTCGAAGAAGGCCTGCTGAACGAGGTCGCGTTCGCTGACGATATGGCCGACGTCACGTCGCGCTATCTTCTGGAAGCGGGCGGCAAGCGCATTCGGCCCGTGCTCACGCTCCTCACCGCCCAGCTTGGCGAGGGCAACAGTCCCGCGGTCATCACGGCCGCGCAAGCGGTCGAGATCACCCACCTCGCCTCGCTCTATCACGACGACGTCATGGACGAGGCAGAGATGCGCCGTGGAGTGCCGTCGGCGCAGAACGTTTGGGGCAACTCGGTCGCCATCCTCACGGGCGACTTGCTCTTCGCTCGAGCGAGCAAGCTCGTCGCGGGCCTGGGCGAGGGCGCCATCAAACTGCAAGCTGACACGTTCGAGCGGCTCTGCCTCGGCCAGTTGCACGAGACAATTGGCCCCCGTGGCGACGACGATCCCATTGAGCACTACTTGCAGGTGCTCGCCGACAAGACCGGCTCGCTCATCGCGGCGGCTGCCCAGATGGGGGTGATCTTCTCAAACGCTCCCGAGCACTTCGCCGGGCCCGTCGTGGCGTTCGGAGAGAAGATCGGCGTCGCGTTCCAGTTGATTGACGACGTCATTGACCTGGCTGAGCCGGAGGCAGAGACGGGCAAGCCGCAGGGCACTGACCTGCGTAGCGGTGTCGCGACTTTGCCGTTGCTCTTCTTGCGCCGCGCCGCGCTGACCGATGCTGACGCTGCGGCATTGCTCGCCCGCATTGAACGCACGGTCGAGGTCGACGGTCACAATGAGGAGGTCGCCGCGGCGATCGCCGAGTTGCGCGACCACGCCGTCACGGCCGAGACTCTCGACGAAGCTCGCCGTTGGGCCGATGAGGCCGTGGCGGCGCTCGCTCCGTTGCCGGAAGGTCCTGTCAAGCTCGCTCTGACGAAGTTCGCCGAAGCGGTCGTCGATCGCAGCACGTAGGCCGCTCGGCGCCCTCCACCCCCACCCCACAGAAAGACTCGCACGCGCATGACCAAGCTCAGGCTCGCCATTGTTGGTGCCGGACCAGCCGGCATCTATGCCGCCGACATCCTGCTCAAGCACGAGCGCTCGTTCGATGTGTCGATCGATCTCTTCGAGCAGCTGCCCGCCCCCTACGGGCTCGTGCGGTACGGCGTCGCCCCTGACCACCCGCGCATCAAGGGCATCATCAACGCCTTGCGCGAGGTGCTTGATTCGGGCGACATCCGCATCTTCGGCAACGTGCACTACGGCACCGACATCACGCTGGACGACCTGCGCCAGCACTACCACGCGGTCATTTTCTCGACGGGAGCGATTCGGGATGCCGAGCTCGACATCCCCAGAATCGACGCCCACGGCAGCTACGGCGCGGCCGATTTCGTGAGCTGGTACGACGGTCACCCCGACGTGCCCCGCGAGTGGCCGCTCGAGGCGGCGTCGGTCGCCGTGATCGGCAATGGCAACGTGGCGCTCGATGTCGCGCGCGTGCTGGCGAAGCACCCCGATGACCTGCTGCCCACCGAAATTCCCGACAACGTCTATGAGGGCCTTCTCGCCTCGCCCGCCACCGACGTGCACGTCTTCGGTCGTCGCGGCCCCATGCAGGTCAAGTTCACGCCGCTGGAACTGCGTGAGCTCGGCGAGCTGCGCGATGTCGACATCATCGTGCACGACGAAGACTTCGACTACGACGAGGCCTCGCGCCGGGCGATCGAGACCAACAAACAGATCACCGTCATCGATCGCGTCTTCACCCAGTGGCGCGCCCGCGAGACGGGCGCTGCATCGCGTCGCCTGCACCTGCACTTCTATGCCAAGCCCCTCGAGGTCTTGACGGATGCTGAGGGCCGCGTCTCGGGCTTCCGTTACGAGCGCACCCGTCCCGACGGTCACGGCGGGGTTGAGCCAACGGGTGAGGTGCGAGAGGTCGCCGTACAGGCGATCTACCGCGCTGTCGGATACTTCGGGTCACCGCTCGACGGCATCCCGTTCGACGACCGCCGCGGCGTCATCCCCAACCATGAAGGTCAGGTTATGGGTGACGACAACCAGACGGTTCCCGGTGTCTACGCCACGGGGTGGATCAAGCGCGGGCCGGTCGGACTCATCGGCCACACCAAGAGCGACGCGATGGAAACCGTGCAGCACCTCGTCACGGACCAAGGCTCGTGGTGGAACCCCGAGCACCCCGACGAGCAGTCCGTCGTCAACCTTCTCGACGGCCGCGGAGTTCTGTATACGAACCTCGACGGCTGGCACCGACTCGATTCGCATGAGGTCGCACTCGGCGAACCGCACGGCCGCGCCCGCATCAAGGTTGTGCCGCGCGACGAGATGATCCGCATTTCGCGCGACTGAGCATCCCGCCCCGACCCCGCTGCTCAGACGGCCGTGTCGGCCGTGACCGTCCAGCCCAGGGCAACGAGCGAACGCAACACGTCGAGGTCGATGGCGGAGAGCCTGGTGACGTAGACGCAGTCGACGCCGGTGGTGTGCGGCCCCAGTTGCTCAAGCAGCGCGGGCGCGTCGGGGTGCGTTTGCAACCCGTAGAGCGAGAGCTTGGCTTTGCGCGGTGAGAACGCGGCGCGAGGCCAGATTCCGTCGCGCCCGCTCGCGTAGTGGTAGGCGTACGTGCCGAACCCGACGATCGAGGGGCCCCACATGACCGCGGGCGCACCCGTGACCGAGCCGAAGAGCTCGACCAGTTCAGCGCCCTCGGCACTGCGCTGATCATCGAGAGTGGCGAGGAATTCGGCGACGGGAACATCCGTCGGCAGTGTCGACTGACTCATGCGCGACACCCTAGCGACATCACAGCTCTCGTGTCATGAAGACGCTGTGGGGGTCGATGCGGTAGTCGCCGAAGGGCGGGCACTCGATGAAGCCGTGCCGCTCGTACAGTCGGCGGGCTGGCGCGAAAAAGTCTTCTGCGCCCGTCTCGAGGCTGAGCCGACGGTAGCCGCGGCTGCGCGCTTCGGCGATCACGTGCTCGAGCAGCTGACGGCCGATGCCCCGCCCGCGTGACTCGGCGACGGTGCGCATCGACTTGATCTCGCCCTCATCCGAGGTGAGTTCGCGCAGCGCGGCGCAGCCCAGAACCGAGTCGTCATCCCACAGCGTCCACATCGTGACGTCAGAGCGGCGAAGCCCGCTCAAATCGAGGGCATGCACACTTTCGGCAGGGCTCGTCGCGTGCATGTCAGCAAGGTGATCGGCCAGCAACTGATGAACCTCTGGTCGGGTCAGCTCATCCCGCTCGATCCGCACGGCCACCCGCGTTTTCCTACTGCACCGTCGCCGTGACGCGGGCAAGGTCGTCGAAGATGCGCATGTGTGCCGGGCGCGTCATCCACTGATCGAGCGTGAGCTCGCGAGAGTTCTCACGGTACGACTGCTCGATCGCGCGCAGTTCGCGAATGATCGACTCGCCCCGCACCATCACCGAGACTTCGAGGTTGAGGCTGAACGAGCGCATGTCCATGTTGCTCGAGCCGATGATCGCCACCTCGTCATCGATCGTGAAGTGCTTCGCGTGCAAGATCGTGGGCGCGTTGTAGAGCCAGATGCGCACGCCCGCGCGCAACAGTTCTTCGTAGTACGAGCGTTGCGCGTGAAACACCAGGGTCTGGTCGCCAATCTCCGACACGAACAGCTGAACGTCGAGGCCACTCTGCGCCGCCGTGGTGATCGCGTACAGCATCGATTCGTCCGGCACGAAGTAGGGCGAGCAGATCTGGATCTGCGTTTGCGCCGCATAGACCAATGAGTTGAACAGGCGCAGGTTGTTCTCGCCCTCAAAGGCGGGTCCGCTCGGGACCACTTGCGCATCCAGCCCCTGACCCGGATCAATCTCGGGCGGGACGACAACCTCGCGCAGCAGCAGCTCGTCAGTCTCGCTGTACCAGTCGGTGGCGAAGAGCGCGTCGATGCCCGCCACGATGGGGCCTTCGAAGCGCACCATGAGTTCTTTCCACGCCAGGCGTGAACCGTCTCGCCGGCGCCCGCGCTTGTATCCCCGCTCAATGAGGTTTTGCGACCCGGTGAAACCGACAGCGCCGTCGACGATGAGGAACTTGCGGTGGTTGCGCAGGTCGGGCCGCTGCCACTGGCCACCGAATAGACGCACGGGAAGCATCGGGTAGTGCTCGGCACCGATCTCGTCAAGGCGTCGACGCATGCGGCGGTAGCCCGTGACGCGCAACGACGCGACGTGGTCGTAGAGAACCTTCACCACGATGCCGCGGCCCGCGGCCTCGCCCAGGGCCGCAAAGAACTGCTCGGTCTCGTCGTCGACCGACATGATGTAGAACTCAACGTGCACGCTGCGGGTTGCCCCGCGCACAGCCTCGGTCATTGCTGTGATCGAGCCCGTGTAGTCGGTATAGACGCGAGCCGTGTTGCCGCCGACGAGGGGCATGGCCCCGAGGTTGCGGTTGAGCTCGACGATCGGTTCGAGCCACGGCGGCCAGGGCGAGTCTTTGCTGACGCGATCCATGCCCTCGGTTGTTTCGAGGATGTAGGTGTTGATCTCATCTTGCTGATCGCGCCGGCGCTTGGGCAGCTTGCGCGACCCGAGCATAAGGAAGAGCAGAAAACCGATGAGCGGAAGCATGTAGATGAGCAGCAACCAGGCGAGCGCGCTCTGCGGCCGGCGGTTGCGGGGCACGATGACGAGCGACACGAGCGCGATCGTGATGACCAGCACCAGGACCAGCAACGTGATGATGAGAGTGATCCACGCCCCGACGCCGCTGATTCTGATGTCGTCGGTCATGGCCGCACTCAGCGAAAGTTGACGAATTGAAGGGCGACGTCGAGGTCTTTACCCTTCAGCAGCGCCATCGTCGCCTGGAGGTCGTCGCGACTCTTTGACTGCACGCGCAGTTCGTCGCCCTGAATCTGGCTCTTGACGCTCTTGGGCCCTTCGTCGCGGATGATCTTCGAGATCTTCTTCGCGTCGTCGCTCGAGATGCCGTTTTTGAGGCTCACCTCGATGCGAAATTCTTTGCCGCTCGGGTAGGGCTCGCTCGAATCGAGGCTGCGAATGCCAATGCCGCGCTTGATCATCTTCGACTCGAGCACTTCGAGCACGGCCTTCACCCGCTCGTCGGCGCTCGCCTTCAGCAGCAGCTTCTCGCCGCTCCACTCAATCGACGCGCCCACGCCCTTGAAGTCGTAGCGCTGTGCGACTTCTTTCTGCGCTTGATTGACGGCGTTCTCCGCCTCCATCTTGTCGACCTTGCTCACAATGTCGAATGAAGAATCAGCCATGCGACCATCGTAGCTATGAGCTCCGCCGCGATCACCCGACTCGTCGTCGGATTAATGCTGGGCGGGGCGGTCGCTGGAGTGCTGATCCTGCTGCTGCTGCGGCCAACGGCGGGGCCGGTGTCGGATGCTGCACTCAAGCCCTCCGCCGCTCCTGCCCCGCGCTGGGCCGAGCCGGCACCGCTGCCGCCGTCTGCCTCCACTGCGACTCGCGCGGGAGTCTCGGGCCTGGTCGATGTGGCCTGGGTCGCCGCCGTCGCCGCGGATTCGGGCATCCCCGAGCGGGTGCTCGCGGCCTACGCGGGCGCCGCCATCGCGAAGCACGCCGAGCGCCCCGACTGCGTTCTTGGCTGGAACACCCTGGCGGGCATCGGGTGGGTCGAGTCGCGGCACGGGAGCTATGGCGGAGCATCCGTCGCCGACGATGGAACCGTCAGCCCGCCCATCATCGGCATCGCGCTCGATGGGGTGTCGACGGCCCTCATCGCTGACACCGACGGGGGAGCCATCGATGGCGACCCGGAGTTTGACCGCGCCGTGGGGCCGCTGCAATTCATCCCGGGCAGCTGGGCGAACTGGTACGTCGACGCGAGCGGCGACGGCGTGGCCGACCCGCACAACATCGACGACGCGGCGCTCGCCGCGGCGAACTACCTGTGCCGAGCGGTGCCCACGCTCGGCGACGAGGCCTCATGGCGCGCGGGCATCGCGTCATACAACGCCGACGGTGCCTACCTCGATGCGGTCGCGACATCCTCCGCGCGCTACGCCGAGCTCGCGGGCTGAGCGGCGCGCACGCGGCTCGGGCAGAGTCATCGCGTCGGTGGTTTCCCAGACCCTGTCGCTCTTGTATTCTTGTCGAGCGTCTTCGGTCGGTGATTACATCGGGCGGGTACGCGCCCGGCGAGTTACCCAAGCGGCCAAAGGGATCTGACTGTAAATCAGACTGCTCAGCATTCGGGGGTTCGAATCCCTCACTCGCCACCATGACCCCCTCACTCTTCGCGCCCGACGAACTTCTCGCGATTGCGCGAACGGTTGCCGTTGAGGCCGGCGCGCTGATTCTCGAGGCTCGTCGCGGAGCCGTCTCGGTCGCGGCCGCGAAGTCGTCGTCGGTGGATGTCGTGACGCAGGTCGACCGCGACGCCGAGGCGCTCATCCGCGGGCGCCTGGCCGAGCTGCGGCCGGGTGACGGCTTCTTCGGCGAAGAGTCGGGGGCGGAGGGCGGCACGAGTGGCCTCACCTGGGTCGTTGACCCCATCGATGGCACGGTCAACTACCTCTATGGCATTCCGCACTATGCCGTGAGCATTGCCGTGGTCGAGGGCGAGCCCGACCCGCAGTCATGGCGCGCGGTCGCCGGAGTGGTCATCAACCCCGCGTCAGGCGAGCTCTATACCGCCACCGCCGGCGGGGGAGCGTTCCTTGGCGGGCAGTCACTGCGCATCGCCGATGCCGTTTCGCTCGAGCAGTCGCTGCTGGCCACGGGGTTTGCCTATCGCGCCGAGACGCGCGCCGAGCAGGGTGCGGCCGTCGCACGATTGCTGCCGCACGTGCGCGACATTCGCCGCATGGGCACGGCCTCGCTCGACCTGTGTGCGGTGGCCTCGGGGCGTGTCAACGCCTACTTCGAGCGCACGCTGAATCCGTGGGATCACGCGGCCGGCGCGCTCATCGCGACCGAGGCCGGGGCCGCGGTGGAGGGGATGCCCGGCGCTCGCGCCGACCACCGGTTCACGCTCGCCGCGCATCCGTCGGCGATCGCGGCTCTGCGGACTCTGCTTGCCGAGGCCGGGGCGCAGCCTGCCGCCGAATTGGGCACGACGGACTGAGCGCCCACCCAAGAACAAACCGCGAAAAGCCTGCCTCGACTTTCGATCTGCCCATGAGCGAGCTAGGCTTTACCAATCCGTGATAATTCGCCGCGTATCGTGGTGGATGCGGTAACTCGCTTCTGTCCCGCTGTGCGGGTCGTTACCCATCGGGCCGCCTGGCCCTGCACCGAACGACACGCACCCGATTCTTGAGGCTGACTGACATCGTGACTGTTGAGAACCCGTGGCTGACGGGAGGCTCCGAACCGGAGCCAACCGAGGCCGAGAGAGACCCGTTTCGGGCTCTCGGGTTTGGATTCTCTGAGGAATCCCCGACGATGCAAGCCGCGGTCGAGCCCAGTGAAGGGCCAGCATTGGCGTCGCAGTCGCAGGCGCAGCCGAATCCGCAGCGGGAAGCGTGGCAACTGGCGCCCGCGCCGACGAGCCTCGCTCAGCACGTACCTGTCGTGCCGTCGCCGGCCGTTTCCCGCGAACTGGCCCCGACGAGTCGTCGTGCCTTGCGTGATGCCGAGCGGGTTGAGACGCCCTCACGCCGTCCCCGTCGTGATGACGGCGCCGTTGCCGCTGCAGCCCCCACAACGAGTGACAGCGGGTCGGGGCGTCGTGCCGCACGCGCCGCGGGGTCACCATCGCCCGTTCGCCCGAGCACCACCCAGGCCACCACGCGCCCTGTCGTCGCAGCCGCTCCGAACACTCCTCTGAGCCGCCGCATTGCTCAAAAAGCCTTCCCCCCGGCGGTCATGCTCGCCGTCGCGGCTCTCCTCGTGGGCACATCGGTTCCGGCCAATGCGCTCTTCGATCCCGATGCCCCGCCCGCGTCTCTCGCCCTTTCCTCGATGGCCGATGCCAAGACCTCCGAGGTCGTCGCCCTTGAAGGTCAGGTGCTCGAGGCCGAGGCAGTGGGAGACGTCGCCACCACCGCGGCGTCGCGCGACGCGTGGACGGTCACGTCCTACGCCGAGATGTTGCGACTGCGTTACGGCAGCACCAACTACGCCTACACGACCACAGGAACCGGCCCCATTCGGTGGCCGTTCCCGTTCGTCGCGACCATCACCTCTGCGTTCGGTGACCGCGTCGCTCCCTGCCGCGGCTGCTCGTCGTACCACCGTGGCGTCGACTTCGATGCCGGATACGGTGCCCCGGTCGGCGCGATTGCTGACGGTATCGTGACCGCCGTCGGTCGGTCGAGCTCGTTCGGCTACCGCGTCGAGATCGAGCACATCATCAACGGCCAGAAGGTGCTGTCGCTCTACGCACACATGATCGACAACAGCTCGGTACTGACAGTCGGCGCGCCCGTCGTTGCCGGGGAGATCGTCGGTGCGCTCGGCAACACGGGTCTCTCGACCGGCCCCCACCTGCACCTCGAGATTCACATCGACAGCGTTCCCGTCGACCCGTTCGCCTGGCTCGTCGCTAACGCGAGTTAGTCGGCCTCGGACACGATCGGGTCGGCGCAAGCCGCTTCCCCTACCCCGTGACGAGCCAGACGGCCGTGTCCGCCGGGAGCGTCTGCCCCTCGAGTGCTCCGCTCGAGAGCACGAGCTTGCCCTGAGGAAGAGCGACGGCCTCCACGCCGGTGTTGGCAATGATGGTGATCGCGCCATTGCGCAGCGCCACGACGTCAGGCCCGAAACCGTCGAGCCACGTGACAGAACCCGTGCCCAGGTCGAACTGCGAGCGCGCGTCGAGGGCAGCGCGATAGAGCTCGAGCGTCGACGACGGGTCGCCCTGCTGCCGATCGCGGGCGTAGCGCATGAACAATGCGGGCTGCGGTAGCCAGCTTTCGCCCGAGGCGCTGAACCCGAACGCCGGGGCGTCTGCTTCCCACGGAATCGGAACGCGGCATCCGTCACGGCCATACACCTCGCCGTTCGTGCGATGAAAGGTCGGGTCTTCGCGCACGTGGTCATCGAGCTCGATCACCTCGGGTAGCCCGAGCTCTTCGCCCTGGTAGAGGTAGGCGCTGCCCGGCAGGCCCAGCATGAGCGCGGTGGCCGCGCGAGCGCGCTTCAGTCCCAGAGCCTCGTCGGGCTTATCGGCTGACTTCGGGCCGATGCCACTGGCGGGTGAGGCGCCATAAGCGCTCAGGCCGTAGCGACTCGTGTGGCGAACGACGTCGTGGTTCGAGAGCACCCAGGTGCTCGGGGCGCCGACCGCCGTGAAGGCCGCAATCGACTCATCGATGACGGAGCGCAAGCGCGGGGCGTTCCACGGGGTGCCGAGGTAGCTGAAGTTGAAGGCCTGGTGCATCTCGTCGGGGCGCACCCAGAGCGCTGCTTTCGCCAGCGGTTCGACCCACGCCTCCGCGCACAGCACGCGATCGCCGGGGTACTCGGCGAGCACCGTGTGCCAATCGCGCCACACATCGTGCACCTCCGGCTGTGCCCAGTAGGGCACTTCGTCCGGCGCAGAAATGGAGTCGGCGAGCCCGCCGGCCTCGGCGACCGTGACGATGTCGGGCAAGCCGTCTTTTTTCATCAGGCCGTGGGCCACGTCGACGCGGAACCCGTCGACGCCTCGGTCGAGCCAGAAGCGCAGAATCTGTCGAAACTGTTCCCAGACCCAGGGGTTCGTCCAGTTGAAGTCGGGCTGAGACGTGTCGAAGATGTGCAAGTACCAGGGGCCGGGAGTGCCGTCGGCTTCGGTGATGCGCGTCCATGCGTTGCCACCAAAGATCGACTGCCAGTTGTTGGGCGGAAGCTCGCCGTGTTCGCCGCGACCCTCGCGGAACATGAAGCGGTCGCGCTCCGGCGAGCCCGGGCCAGCCGCAAGGGCTTCCTGAAACCACGGGTGGTCGCTCGAGCAGTGGTTCGGCACGAGGTCGACAATCACGCGAAGACCCAGGTCGTGCGCTCGCTCACGAAGGGCATCGAAGTTCGCCAGCGAGCCGAAGAGGGGGTCAACATCGCAGTAGTCGCTCACGTCGTAGCCCGCGTCACGCTGTGGTGAGCGGAAGAAGGGGGAGAGCCAGACGGCGTCGATGCCGAGATCGCGCAGTGCGGGCAGACGCTCGGTGATCCCCGCGAGATCGCCAATGCCGTCACCGCTCGAATCGGCGAACGAGCGCGGGTAGATCTGGTAGATCACGGCGGAGCGCCACCATTCGTGCCCCGCCACGGCGGAGTGCTGGTGGTCGATGGCCCGGGATTCAGTCGAGGTGGTGGTCTCGTTCGGCATCCCGCCACCCTATGACACGCATTCAGCGAATGTGGAATCGGTTCCACGGCCGATTTTGGGCTGTCGACGAACGTCCCGAGGTGCGGGCCGCCGGTTGGCAAGTGCTAATCTTCTCTGGTGCCAATCGCCGTTCGCGGCAGTGGCAGCGCCCCGATAGCTCAGTGGTAGAGCACTTCCATGGTAAGGAAGGGGTCGTCAGTTCAATCCTGACTCGGGGCTCCGGTTCTCTCATCGTGGCCTCGCGGCCGCGCGAGGTTCCTGCCCGGCGGGGTAGCTCAGGTGGTTAGAGCACACGGCTCATAATCGTGGTGTCGCGGGTTCGAGTCCCGCCCCCGCTACTGTTCCTCAGAGTCTCGCGCACTCGGCTAGTAGCCGGTGCGGTCGTCCATCAATCGCTGCAGGTCAGCCTTGATGCCAGCGATCGCCTCCCGCTGTTCTTCCTCGGTCAGCACCACGGGCTCAGCTCGCGGAACAAGCCGGGCCAGCATGAGCTCGCTGAGCGTGTCGTCGCGCGCCCGCAGAGCAAGATCGAGCACGAGTGACTCGTCATCGTGAGCCGCGCGAAGCCGCTCGACGACTCCGCGCAGGGTGCGGCTTCGGGCGGCGAGCCGGGCGGCCTCGTCGGAACTACGGCGGATGCGCGCCTGATCCCGTCGAGACCGGGCCGAGCGCGACGCACGCGCTGTTGGCGCAGCCGAGTCGCTGTCGTTCGACAAACGCGTGGCGTTGTCGTCGAGCTCGCGGGCAAGGGAGTCGATCGCCTCTCGAGCGAGTTCGGTGGCTTCTGCGTCGTTCCAGGGCACCCCATCGCGCACGGTGCGCAGAATGACGCCGTTTTTGACCGCTAGTCGCAGGGCCGACAGCGCCACGAGAAATCCGTCGTCGACTTGGTGGGCGAGATCGCGCGGCAACTCGGCTGACGACGGCGAGGCGACCGTCAGAGCGGGAGCGGGCCAGAGGCGCATGTCGGCTTTCAGCAGTCGTGAGGGGAGAGCTCCAGATTACGGCGCGCGCCTGCGTACCTGCAGGGGCCGCGGCGGGCATCCCGAAAAAAAGAGGCGCGACACGCCGAAAACACTAGATGTAGGGGAATGACATCCCTGTGATTCCCGTTATATAGTGAGACCCCTAGCCGCCGGGGGCGGAGAATTTCAGCAGAAGGAGGTCCATCATGGACAACGACAACGAGACCGTTGGCGGCTACGCCGTGCCCGTCGACCCGATGGACATGCTGCAGTGTGAGAGCTGCCAGTAGCCCGCTGACACCACGAACCACCGAAACCCCGGAACGCCGACGATGGCGGACCGGGGTTTCGCATAGGCCCTATTTGCCCATTCCCCCGGCCGGAGGAGGAGACCGTGAGCATCACTGTCGATGCCCGATCGTCTGACGCGCGCGCCCGCCTGGCGAGTGACGCCGAGGTGCTCGATCGCGTACACCGCACGCTCGGTCCGGTCGATGTCGTCGCCGAGCACTGGGGAGCGCACCGCTTCTCACGCGTGCTGCATGTCGTCACCCGGGGCGGCGAACAAGCGGTCGTCAAGTGGCATCGGGATGCGGGGCCCCACCAGCGCGAAACCGACGCCCTTCAGCAGTACGCCGTGGCGCTCGGCGGCGACGCCCCGCGCATCGTGCTCAGTGACCCATCCCTGCGGCTCGTGACCCTCTCGCGTTTGCTCGGAGAGCCCGCAGCGGGCACGGCTCACGAGCACGACCCCGACGTCCACATGCGGGTCGGTGACCTTGTGCGGCGGCTGCATGACGCGGAGCCGGCGCGCAAGCACGACCGGTTCGGTCCGATGATCGCCGCTGAGTTCGAGCGCTGGAGCCGCGCGGCTGACGAGCTGTGGGGCGACGGACTCGACGGGCGCGATGAGCGTGCTGAGCGGCTCGCGGCCGAGCGTCACGTCGCCCGTCAACACGTCGCGGCGGCCCTCGATTTGGGCGCGTTCGATCACGTTCCCGCTCACCGCAACCTCACTCCTCGCCACTGGATCATTGACCCGGGTGGTCACGTGCGTTTCATCGACTTCGCACACCTTGAGTTCGAGCCGCGCATCGTTGATCTGCTGTGGCTCGAATATGGCCCGTGGCGGGATGAGCCGTGGTTGCGCGCAGCCTTCTTGCATGGCTATGGCCGCACCCCCACCGAGCGTGACGAGCTCGTGTTGCGCGCGGTCGCGGCCACGCGCGGTCTCGAGCTGCTCGTGCGCGGCGAAATGCGTGGTCACGCCGCCGAGCGCGCGCTCGGACGGTCGAT
The DNA here is from genome assembly GCA_043764515.1 of Microbacterium sp. Taxonomy (GTDB): domain Bacteria; phylum Actinomycetota; class Actinomycetes; order Actinomycetales; family Microbacteriaceae; genus Microcella. The sequence continues at coordinate 2,384 of JAYUKK010000031.1, read as the reverse complement.
GCTCGACCGCCTGCTCGGCGCGACGCTCTTCTAGACGCGGCCACGGCATCCTGCGCCACCGGACCGTGTGCGAGCACCGCGCCTAGACTGACCAGGTGCCTGTGAATCCTGAGCTGACCGAGCGTGCGTTCGCGCCGACGGCCCCCTACCTGGTGGGCCGCGAGAAGGTGCGCGAGTTCGCGCGCGCTGTCTTTGCCACCGCGCCCCTGCACCACGACCCCGAAGCAGCCCGCGCGGCTGGCTTCGCTGACGTCGTGGCCCCGCCCACTTTTCCGATCGTGATCGCTGAGGCAACGCTGCAGCAGCTGCTGGCCGAGCCCGACGCGGGAATCGACTTCAGCCGTGTCGTGCATGGCGACCAGCGCTTCACGTACTCGCGGCCCATCGTCGCGGGCGATGAGCTCACGGCCACACTGCGGGTCACGAGCATCAAGTCGCTCGGCGGCAACAGCATGGTGACGAGTGAGTCGGCGATGACCGACGCCGCCGGCCAGCACGTGGTCACGAGCATCTCAACACTCGTCATTCGAGGAGACGAATCATGAGCCTGGTTGACGGTCTTGAGGTCGGTCAGGTTGTGACCGAACGGGTCTTCCCTCTCACCCGCGACAGCCTCGTGCGCTACGCGGGGGCCAGCGGTGACTTCAACGCCATTCACTATCGCGACGACGTTGCGTCCGCTGTCGGACTGCCGGGCGTGCTCGCGCACGGCATGCTGACCATGGGCTTCGCTGTTCAGCCGGTTATTGATTGGCTGGATGCCCGCGGCTGGGTCAGCGACTACCAGGTGCGGTTTACCCGTCCGGTCATCGTCGACCCGCAGCTCGGCGCCGTCGTCACGGTCACGGCCACGGTCGGGGCGCTGGATGACGCTGGAGCCCGCATCGACCTCACCGCGACGTACAGCGACCAGACGGTGCTCGGCAAGGCGCAGGTTCGCGTCACCGCGTTCGCGTGAGTGACGATGCAGCTCGCTGAGCTCACCACACTGCGCGTCGGCGGCCCCGCCGAGCGCTTCGTTGAGGCGACAACGGATGAGCAGCTCGTCGACGCCGTTCTCGAGGCGGAGCGCGTCGGTGAGCCGTGGCTTGTTCTCGGCGGTGGTTCGAACGTGCTCATCGGTGACGACGGTGTCGAGGGCGTTGTGGTGCGGGTCGCGACCCGGGGCGTGGAACGCTTGCCCGACGTCCCCGGCTCGGCTCGGCCGGTTCGACTGAGAGTCCAGGCTGGTGAGCCGTGGGATGGCCTCGTGGCCCATACGGTCGAAAACGGCTGGGCGGGCATCGAGGCCCTGAGCGGCATTCCGGGCTCGACGGGAGCCGCGCCCATCCAGAACATCGGGGCGTACGGTCAAGATCTTGCCGAGAGTCTCGTGAGCGTCGACGTACTCGATGTCGACAGCGGCGAACGGCGCACGGTTCCTGCCCCGGCTCTCGAGCTCGGCTATCGCACGAGTGCCCTCAAGCAGGGCTGGCGGGCCGTCGTGCTCAGCATTGAGCTTGCCCTTGAGCAGGTCGACGGCGCGCGCAGCCGCCCGGTCGCCTATGCCCAACTGGCGGACTCGCTCGGAGTCGGCGTGGGTGATCGTGCACCGCTTCGTGGGGTGCGCGCGGCGGTGCTCGCGCTTCGGGCGAGCAAAGGCATGGTGCTCGACGAGCGTGACCCTCAGTCCGTCAGCGCTGGGTCATTTTTCACGAACCCGATCGTCTCTGAGTCATTCGCCCTGCGATTGCCCGCCGATGCACCGCGCTGGGCGCAGCAGCCCGAGCCCGAAGAACTGGTGGTACCGCTCGGCCACGAACCCGCGCCACCGCCGGCGCCCGTCGACGGCACCGTCAAGCTCAGCGCCGCCTGGCTCATCGAGCAGGCCGGCATCGCCCGCGGCTTCGCGCTGCCGGGCTCGGGCGCATCCGTGTCGACGAAACACACGCTGGCCCTCACAAACGCGAGTGGGCGGGCGACGGCGGCCGAGATCGCTGCGCTGGCGCGGTACATCCAGACGCGGGTGAGAGACACGTTTGGGGTCGTGCTGCACCCCGAGCCGGTGTTCATCGGCGTCGACCTCTAGGCCGATCAGATCAAGCCGCGCTCCATCGCGAGCGTTACGGCACGGGTGCGATCGTTCACCCCGAGCTTCTCGAAGGTGCGCAACAAGTGCGTCTTGACGGTCGCCTCGCCCACGAACAGCCGTTCGCCGATCGCGCGGTTTGACAAGCCCTCGGCGACCAACCGCAACACCTCGGTCTCGCGGGTGGTGAGCGCGGTCGGCGCGGGCTCACGCATGCGCGACACCAGTTGGGCGGCGATCGCGGGCGATAGCGCGACCTCTCCCGCGGCGACCGATCGCACCCCCGCGATGAGCTCATCGGCCGGTGCCGCTTTGA
>JAYUKK010000030.1:0-5496 GCA_043764515.1 Microbacterium sp. | reverse complement strand
CCACGCTCGCTGAAGAAGCGATAGTTCTCGCTCTCGTAGTCGGCGCCCTCGCCGAGCGTCAGCACAAACCCGACGATCGCGCCGTCACGTTCGATTGCCGCTGCCACATCAGCGAGCTCCAACAGTTCGCGCATCGCGTCGGCCGAGGTGATGGGCACGGCGGGGTAGGCGCTGTCGTTGAGAGCAACAATCGCGGAGGCATCATCGGGCGAGAGCCGCCTCACCGAGAGGTCTGGATCGCGCACGAGATTGTCCGCGATCGCGGCGAACTGATCGTCAGAGAGAGGCACGGCTCGACTCTACTGGGCGCCGTTAGCGGCCATCCACGGCACCGGATCGATCGCGGTTCCGCCGATGCGAAGTTCAAAGTGCAAGTGCGGCGCCGTTGTCACACCGGTCGAGCCGACGAGACCGATCTGGTCGCCACCCCGCACACGGTCTCCCGCAGCGAACGGAATCGAGCCCGCCTGCAAGTGCGCGTAGACGCTCGTGATCGTTTGGCCGTTAACGACGTGCTCGATCTCGAGGTGCACGCCCAGAGTGTTACTGGGGTCACCGATCAGCGTGACGACGCCATCGGCAATCGACACGACCGGGGTGCCATACGCCGGGTTCCAGTCGACACCATGGTGCTGGGTCGAGCACGCCTCGCAGGCGGCTGCGCGAGCGCCGAATGAACTACCAACCGGGGCGCCGGCCCCCACGGGGTAAACGAGAGGCGGGCGCACGTCAACGGTGAAGACCTCGCGAATATCGGCACCGCTCGTCGAAGCAACGTCAGAGGCCGTTGCTGGCGCGAGATCAGCGGCGAAGATCTGCGCCGCGACGGTCGGCTCATTGCTTTCGGTGGCAGCGGCGATTGTGGTGGTGACGCTCGTGCTCACCATGAGACTGCCACCGACGAGCAGCGCGGCGACGAGCAGCGCTCGGTGACGAAAACGGTAGGGGTCGAGGATGGCGGCGCGCGAGAGCGCAGGGTGAACGAACTGAAGCATGAGGAAAGAAACACTTCCTGGTGGCGGCCGGCGGGCCGTGGACACGGTGAGTGCACGTCATTGCGCATTCGACCTCGCGGCGCTCAGGGCGAGCACTCGGCACAAGGTCAGGAGGTCACAGCACACGGCCCAGAGGAATCAATCACCCCGGCGGCACTCGCCCCTGTCGGCAACGGAGCCAACACTCCAGCTTTACCGACCAACCTTTGAAAAGGCTGATCAGGGCACTCTGGTCACGCGACCGTTGTGCCGAACGCCAGCCCGAGCAGGTAGGTCGCAGCCGCGGCGCCGAAGCCGATGGCCAATTGGCGCAGCGCCCTCTTGAGCGGCGATGCGCCGGAAAGCACCCCGACGATGGCGCCCGTCACCAGCAAGGCGAGCCCGACAAGAACTGCCGCAACTGCGATCGCAGCGAGGCCCTGCAAGCCCAAAAGGTAGGGGACGACGGGGATGATCGCGCCCGACGCGAAGAACGCAAAGCTCGACACGGCGGCACCCCACGCCGAGCCGATCGCCTCATGGTGCTCGGCTTCCGCCTCGGCAGCGCGGGCTGAAGCGGCGACGGGGTCGTACTCGGCAAGAATGCTGCGCGCATGCTCGGCCGCTTCCGCCTCGTCCATGCCGCGGGCACGGTAGACCAGCGCCAACTCGTTGGCGTCGACGTCGAGATGCGGCAACGCGGTGTGGGCATCGGGGTCGGGAGTCGAGGCGTCGAGCAGCTCGCGCTGCGACCGCACCGAGACATACTCCCCCGCGCCCATCGACAGGGCTCCGGCGAGTAAGCCAGCGAGCCCCGTGAGGAGTACGGCCGACGGTCCTAGGCCCGCAGCACCAATGCCCATGACGAGGGCGAGGTTGCTCACGAGCCCGTCATTGGCCCCAAACACCGCCGCACGGAAGGTACCCGACAGTCGTTGCCGCCCGCGGGCCGCGAGGCCCCGAACGACCTCACCGTGGATGCGCTCGTCGGCGGCCATGGCGGGCGTCGCGTGGGCATCCGCCTGATACGGCGAGCGGGTCTCTGAGCGCTGCGCGAGAGCGAGGACAAAAACGCTTCCAAATCGGCGAGCGAAGAACCCGAGAACGCGCGTGCGCACCGAGACGGCGGGAACCCTGTCGGCGTGAGGCCCCAGCAATTCGACCCAGTGCGCTTCGTGCCGCGCTTCTGCGTCGGCGAGCGCCAAGAGAATGGCCCGCTCTTCTCCCGTGCGGCGCACCGCAAGATCGCGGTAGACCGCGGCTTCGGCACGCTCATCGGCCAGGTATCGGCGCCACCGGCGAAGCTCGGTCGACGTCGGGGTGCGCGGGTCGGTCACGCGCCCCATGATGACAGGGGTGAACCGGGGTGCGCAGTTCGGCATCCCGAAACCTCACGAGTCGCGTTCGCTGCTCAGTGCAGAGCTACCAGCCCCACGTGCCGGTCGCGCCCTTGAACGGGCCGACGATGTTTGCGGTGATCCAGCCTCCGTAGAAGCCACCCTCTTGGGGCGTGACTGTTTCGCCGTCGACTGTGCATTGCTGCATGCGGCCCGGGTACACCGACACGAATCCCGCGATCGCCTCGAAGCCTCGGCTCGGCTCGGGGTAGTACCAGCCCGCGCTCGGCACCACCACGCCCGTGCTCACGATGTCGTAGTACGCCGCTCGGCCCTTGAACTCGCAAAACGTTGATCCCGATGCGGGCACGAGCGCCCCGTCAACGAAATCCTCGGGCGGCAGGTAGTAGGCGGGCGGATGACTGGTCTCCAGTACCCGGATCGCCCGAGTGGTGTCGGCGATCAGCCGGCCACCGAGCTCGATCGTGACGCGGGCGTGCACCGGCTCAACCCGGGGTGGCCGCGGATAATCCCAGACCGACTCTTGGCCCGGGCCGGGCTCGATGCGTTTCGGGCGCGCCATGTCGTCGGCCTAGAACCCGAAGTCGCCGAAGTCGCCGAAGCCGCCGGCGTCGAAGCCGCCCGCGTCGCCGCCGTCGAACCCGCCCGCGTCGGCTGCCGAGGCGTCACCGCCTGCGTCACCCGCGCCCGCATCCGTTGTACCCTCATCACCGGCACCGGCGTCGTTCGCCCCGCCGTCCATAGGCGGCAGGAACGCACTCGCGAGCGCCGAACCGATGACGTACCCCGCGACGGTACCGAGCAGTGACGCACCCACCATTTGCCCGAACGAGGGGCCTGCGAGCGAGCGCTCCATGGTTCCCGGTTGGCGTAGCTCAGATCGCGTCGCCGCCCGCGCGAGCGTGGCTGGCTGATCGTCGGCCGGAGCCTCGCCCGCGGGAGCCGTGCGCGACATCTCGTCGAACACGAGGCGACGCTGCTCGGGGGTGAGCTTCTCGAAAGCCTCGGCGTGCACCTGCTCGATCGTCTCGGGCGGCGCGGTCTGCAGCAAGTAGCGGTAGCGCTCGACGGCACGCTCGTCATCACTGCGTACGCCCGTGCGGCGCGCTTGAGGCTCGGGGGTGGGGGCGCCGAACAGTCGGTCGAAGAAGCTCATGGGGTCTCTCCTGGGTGTGGGGAACACCACATTAAGGCCGAAGGTTCGGTACCGGCTGTGCAGACCTCGTGTAACAACTCGGTGAAGGATGGCGCCGATGTCTCCCCCGTGCACTACTGTCAGGAGTGAAGTTGATACGCCTCGGCGGTCCGAACGTGCGGTGCAAGCAGTACGTGCTCTCGTATAGAGCAGGATTCATGAGTGGTTCGACTGGTGGTTTCGACAGTCGAAACTCCGTGAGTAACAAGGAGTCAGCAATGACGACAGGCACTGTTAAGTGGTTCAACGCCGAAAAGGGTTTCGGTTTCATCACCCCCGATGACGGAAGCGCCGACGTGTTCGCGCACTTCTCCGCCATCCAGTCGAACGGGTACCGCTCGCTCGACGAGAACCAGAAGGTCGAATTCGACGTCGCGCAGGGCCCCAAGGGCCTGCAGGCTGAGAACATCCGCCCGCTCTAGTCCTCCCTCGTTTCTTCGAGCCGGCTCACGCTGAATCGGCTCACGAAACACACACGAAAGCCGCCTCCCAATGATGTGGGGCGGCTTTCGTCATTCCTCCGCGATTATTCGGCCGTGACGAAATCGATGAGCTCTTCGACCCGGCCCAACAGGGCGGGCTCGAGGTCGGCATAACCCCGAACGCTGCGGCGAATGCGCTGCCAGGCGGCCGCCCGATCCGCCACAGTCTCGTGCGGCCAGCCCAGCGCGCGGCAGGTTCCGCTCTTCCACTCTTCGGCGCGCGGAACCTCGGGCCAGGCCGTGATACCGACGACGGCCGGACGCACTGCCTGCCAGATGTCGATGAACGGATGCCCCACGATCAGCACGTGCTGGGCATCCACCTGCGCGAGCGCCTGTTCGGCCAGTCGCGTCTCTTTTGAGCCGGGCACCCAGTGGTCGACCAGCACCCCGACGCGGCGCCCGGCCGCGGGGCCAAACTCGAGCAGCAGCTCGGCCAGATGGTCGACGCCATCGAGCTGCTCGACCACGACGCCGTCGAGCCGCAGATCGTCGCCCCACACCTGCTCGACGAGTTCGGCGTCGTGCCGACCTTCGACCCAGATTCGGCTCGCGCGAGCAACGCGGGCGCGGGCATCCGGAACGGCAAATGACCCGCTCGCCGTTCGTGTGCGCGCAGCGGGCGCGGCAATGACGACCGGCGCCACGAGCCGCACGGGTGCACCGTCGACGAGAAACCCCGCCCCGAGGGGAAAGGCGCGCACTCGCCCGCGCCGGTCTTCGAGGTGCACATTGCCCGCGTCGACCAACACAACGGCGCCGACGAACCCGTCAGCGTTGTCGCCACCCGCATCGCCCGCCGGAAGCTCGACCACGAGGTCGAGGTCGGCGGGTAACTCGGTGACGACCGTTCGCCCCACCGCACGCCAATCGCCCGAGAGCACGTCGTTGTCGTAGTCACGCACCCCGCGAGGCTATGCGGTTGTGGCGCGAGGCGCGCGTCGCCTCGCCGAGGTCGCCGCTGTGCTGAGGTCGGTAGGGTGGCCCCACCACGACACGTGATGTGAAGGAGTCGCCATGCGCTCGACCGGTCAGCTATTCCGCTGGGGCTTGACGAGCCTGCTGCTCGTGCCCGTGGCGCTTGTCGGCTCGTTCGTCGCGAGTGGGTCACCTGTGCTGCTCTGGGTCGCCCTCGCGCTCATCCTCATCGGCGGAGTCTTCAACGCCGCCGCGATCGTGCGCGGCATTCGTCGTGTCGGCTCCGGGGCGCTGATGACGAGTCTCGATGGCATGACACACGCCGATCGCACAGCAGCCCCCGACGGAGCCGCCGAGCCGGTCGTGCCGCAGCAGCGCATCATCTTTCCCGATGACGATGTGGCCCCGCCGACTCATCGAGGGCTGCGTCGCCGCGTGGGGCTCGCCGCGGCGGTAGCGCTCATCGCGCTTATCGGTTTCGGGGTCTACGCGCTGACGGTCGCAGAGCCTTTGGCGATCGCTCAAGGGAAGCTGTCTCTCGACGAGGTCTATGCCGCGTGGGGAACCGT
>JAYUKK010000029.1:0-5502 GCA_043764515.1 Microbacterium sp. | reverse complement strand
TGTCGGGGGTGGAGCTCATGGCACCATCATCCACCCGTGCGAGAGTGCGCTGCTCACGCGCATCGTCTCTCGGCGATGTTCACGCTTCCGTGATCAGGAAGGGTCGACTCGATCGTCGCGATTCTTCGCGGGATTACGGAGCACACCGAGACCCTCAATGTGAATCTCGATGGACTGGCCATCATGAAAACCGCCGAGCCCGTCAGGCGTGCCGGTCATGATGATGTCGCCGGGGAGCAGCGTCCACGCATCGCTCACAAACTCGATGATCTCCGGCACGCCGTGGATCATGTCGCGGGTGTTGCCCTTGCGGCGCGGCTCACCATCAACGAAGGTCGTGATCTCGAGGCCGACCGGGTCGATCTCGGTTTCGATAAAGGGCCCGATGGGAGCGAACGTGTCGTAACCCTTCGCGCGGGCCCACTGGCCATCCGCGAACATGACGTCGCGCGCCGATACATCGTTGCCGATCGTGAACCCGAAGACGACATCGCGCCAGTCTTCTTTCTTGACCCGCTTGGCGACCGCACCGATGACGATCACGAGCTCGCCTTCGTGCGTGATGCGACCCTCGACGGGGGGAATCACGATGGCGTCATCGGGGCCAATGACGGCGGTGTTCGGCTTCAAGAAGATCAGCGGATTCTCGGGCACCTCGTACTGCATTGACTGCACGTGAGCGGCGTAGTTCATGCCAATGCAGACGACCTTCGAGCGCGGGATGACCGGCGCCAGCAAGCGCACGTCGGCCAGCTTGACGCGCTCGCCTGTGGTGTCATACCCGTGGAACATGGGGTCGCCCGACAGGACGACCAGCTCGTCGTCGTCGACGATGCCGAACTGCGGGTCTGCCCCAGAACTGAAGCGCGCGATCTTCACGCGTTCAGCCTAACTGCACGAGCACGTGCACAACTCGTGCTCACGCGCTCAGGCGTTCTGCTTCTTGAGCCGCGAAGTTGCCCGGGCCCGCAGCGTCTGGTCGAGCTCCACCTTGCGAATACGCACGATCTCGGGCGTCACCTCGACGCACTCATCTTCGCGCGCAAACTCGAGGCACTCTTCGAGCGTCAACTGGCGCGGCGGGGTGAGGCGCTCGAGCTCTTCAGCGGTCGACGAGCGAATGTTGTTGAGCTTCTTCTCTTTCGTGATGTTGACGTCCATGTCATCAGCACGCGAGTTCTCACCCACGACCATTCCCTCGTAGACCTCTTCGGTCGGCTTGACGAAGAACGACATGCGCTCTTGGAGCGTCATCATCGCGTTGCTCGTCACGACACCCGTGCGGTCGGCGACGATCGAGCCGTTGTTGCGCGACACGATCGAGCCGGCCCACGGCTCGTAGCCCGCGGCGATGGCGTTGGCGATGCCGGTGCCCCGCGTGGTCGTGAGGAACTCGGTGCGGAACCCGATGAGACCGCGGCTCGGCACGACGAACTCCATGCGCACCCAGCCGGTGCCGTGGTTCGTCATGCCCTCCATGCGGCCACGCCGGGCGGCAAGCAACTGGGTGATTGCGCCGAGGTACTCTTCCGGCGCGTCGATCGTGAGGTTCTCGAACGGCTCGTGCATCTTGCCGTTGACGGTCTTGGTCACTACCTGCGGCTTGCCGACGGTCAGCTCGAAGCCCTCACGACGCATGTTCTCGACGAGGATGGCGAGCGCGAGCTCGCCGCGACCCTGAACCTCCCAAGCATCGGGGCGACCCACGTCGACCACGCGAATCGACACGTTACCGATGAGCTCGCGGTCGAGGCGGTCTTTCACCATGCGGCCCGTGAGCTTGTGGCCCTTGACCTTGCCAACGAGCGGCGACGTGTTCGTGCCGATCGTCATCGAGATGGCCGGCTCGTCGACCGTGATGGCCGGGAGCGGGCGAATGTCGTCGAGATCGGCGATTGTCTCGCCGATCGTGATGTCTTCGATGCCCGCGATCGCCACGATGTCGCCGGCCATGGCCGACTCAGCCGGGTACCGCTCGAGAGCGCGCGTCTTCAGCAGCTCGGTGATGCGCATCGAGCTGTGTGTGCCATCGTGGCGAACCCACGCGACCTGCTGGCCCTTCTTGAGGGTGCCGTTGAAGATGCGCAGCAGCGCGATGCGGCCCAGGAAGGGGCTCGCATCGAGGTTGGTGACGTGTGCCTGCAACGGGTGCTCATCGTCATAGCTCGGCGCCGGGATGTGCTGCAAAATCGCCTCAAACAGCGGCTCGAGGTCATCGTTGTCGGGCAGGCTGCCGTCGGCGGGTCGGTTGCGGCTCGCGGCACCCGCACGACCCGAGGCGTAGATGACCGGGAGGTCGAGGATCGCGTCGACGTCGAGGTCAGGAACCTCGTCTTGCAGGTCACTCGCGAGACCCAGCAGGAGGTCATGGGTCTCTTCTTCGACGGCCTCGATGCGGGCATCCGGCCGGTCGGTCTTATTGACGAGCAGGATGACCGGCAGCTTCGCCGCGAGCGCCTTGCGCAACACGAAGCGAGTCTGCGGGAGCGGGCCCTCGCTCGCGTCGACAAGCAGAACGACGCCGTCGACCATGCTCAAGCCGCGCTCGACCTCGCCACCGAAGTCGGCGTGGCCGGGAGTGTCGATCACATTGATGGTGATGTCTTGGCCACCGGAGTGCTTGCCCTTGTAGGTCACCGCCGTGTTCTTGGCGAGGATCGTGATGCCCTTTTCGCGCTCGAGGTCGTTCGAGTCCATCGCTCGATCTTCCATGTGCGAGTGCGCGGCGAAAGAATCGGTCTGGCGCAGCATGGCGTCGACGAGAGTGGTCTTGCCGTGGTCAACGTGCGCGACAATCGCCACGTTGCGCAGGTCGGTGCGGGTGGCGATTGCCATGGTAAATCAGTCCTTGCTGGCTGCGCGCTGCTCTCGACGCTCCCGCTGCGCCACTGGATCGGGCAGGGGAACAGCGGCGATGAGGCGCTGAGTGTAGGGGTCTTGGGGGTTGCGCAGAATCTGATCGCGCGAACCCTGCTCGACCAGTCTACCCCGGTGCATCACGGCAATGCGGTGCGCGAGGATATCGACCACCGCAAGGTCGTGGCTGATGAACAAGCACGCGAACTGCAGCTTCTGCTGCAGCTCTTGCAGCAGGTCGAGGAATCGAGCCTGCACCGAGACGTCGAGCGCACTCGTCGGCTCGTCGGCGACGAGCAATTCTGGGGTCAGCGACAGCGCGCGAGCGATACCCACGCGCTGACGCTGACCACCGCTGAGCTCGTGCGGGTAGCGATTGCGATAGCTCGATGGCAACTCGACCTGTGCCAGCAGCTCTTCGACACGTCGATCGAGGTCTTTGCCACTGGCCTCTTTGGCGAGCAGCAGCGGCTCACCAATGCTCTCGCCAATCGGCATGCGCGGGTTGAGGCTTGAGCCGGGGTCTTGGAAGACGATGCCCGCTTTGCGGCGCAGAGGCCGCAGCTCTTTCAGCGAGGCGTTCGAGATATCGATGCCTGCCGAGATCAAGCGGCCGTACTTGATCGGCAACAGGCCGACAGCGGCACGACCGAGGGTGGTCTTGCCCGAACCCGATTCGCCGACAAGGCCCACGATCTCACCCGGGTAAACGTCGAGAGTGATGTCGTCGGCCGCGAGGAACGCGGGAACCCGACCGCGCTTGGGATACTCAATCGACACATCCTGGAACGACAGGACGGGCTCGACCCCGGTGCGGTCGACCGCACGCGAGCCCGCATCCGTCATGTCGATACCCAGGTGCGGAACCGCGGCGAGGAGCGACTTCGTGTACGGGTGCTTGGGTGACTGGAAGATCTGCAGAGCCGTGCCCTGCTCGACGGCGATGCCGTCTTTCATGACCATGATCGTGTCGGCGAGGTCGGCGACGACGCCCATGTCGTGCGTGATGAGCACGATCGCGCTGTCGAGGCGGGTTCGCAAGCTACGAAGCAGTTCGAGAATCTCTGCCTGCACCGTCACATCGAGTGCCGTCGTGGGCTCGTCGGCGACGAGCAGAACCGGGTCACACGAGATCGCCTGCGCGATCATCGCCCGCTGGCGCTGACCACCCGAGAGCTGGTGGGGGTACTTGTTGAAGGCGATTGCCGGGTCAGGCATCTCCACCTTCTCGAGCAGCTCGATGGCCCGCACCTTGGCCTGGGCCGGGGTCAAGTCGAAGTGCGTGCGCAACGTCTCAACGATCTGGAACCCGACCGTGTAAACGGGGTTGAGAGCCGTCATCGGCTCTTGAAAGATGACGGCGATCTGCTGACCACGCACGTCGCGCAACTCGCGCTTTTTGAGGCCCGAGATCTCTCGCCCGAGAAGCTTGATCGACCCGGTCACGCGAGCGGTCGGCGGCAAGAGGCCAAGCAACGCCATCGAGCTCGACGACTTGCCCGACCCCGACTCGCCCACGATGGCCATGACCTCGCCCCGCTTAACGCTGTAGCCAAGGTCGACGGCCGCGGGGTAAAACTTACCGTCAACCCAAAAGTCGACGCCGAGGCCAGTGACCTCGAGCACAGTCTCGACGGTGGTGGTGGAGCTGGTCACGGGAGGTCCTTCCGCGTGGTCATGATGCAGGGGTCTGCGAAGCTGGGGGTATGCGATTTCAGCCCGCGAGCTTCCGCCCCGCCTTCGGCCGAGTTCTGACGATCACCATCGCGCTCATCGCGCTGGGCGCTTTGGTGGGTTTCGCGGTGGCCGGCGATCTGGCTGGCATGCTGCGCTCGGGCTGGTGGTTGCTGCTGCTCGCGGCCATGACATGGGCCCTGTACTGGATGCCCGCTGTCGAGGTTCTCGAGCACGAGGTGCTCGTGCGCAACCCGCTGGGCACCTGGCACGTGCCGTGGCCCGCCATCGAGCGCATCGACACCAAGTGGGCGCTGACCCTGTACACGCCGCGCGGAAAGATCGAGGCGTGGGCCGCGCCCTCGTCGGGCAGGTACACGGTATTCACCCTGGGCCCCGAAGACACCCGCGTCTCGGAAACCGCGCGCCTGGCCGGTTCGATTCGCCCCGGCGACGCACTCTCGAGTGACAGTGGCGCCGCAGCGAACCACATTCGCCGACACTGGGAGCAGCTGCGCGACGACGGGCTTCTCGACGTTCCGCTCGAACCGAATGCCCTGCGTCGCAACTGGCACGTGCGAACCATCGCGATGCTGAGCGTGCTCGTGGCGCTGGGAGTGCTCGGGCTGGCGCTCTAACCTCATCACCGCACCCATTTAGCTGTCTTTCTTGGGGTCGCGCGCCGCGTCGTATCCGCCACCGCGCGGTCGGGGATCGTCAGCGTCGAAGCCGCGCATGCCGACACTGCCAGACACACCCGGCGTGCCCGCACCGCGACCGGTCACGACGACCGACGCGCGGTCGAGGCCACCGCCGGTGCCCTTCGCCAGCGCCCGTGCGCTCGGCATGCGCCGTTGGCGCGGGTCGAACGCATCGCGCAGGCCATCACCAATGAAGTTGATACACAGCGCAATGATGATGATGAACAAGCCGGGCCACCAGAACAGCCAGGGCCGGGTGGCAAACGCCGAC
>JAYUKK010000028.1:0-5524 GCA_043764515.1 Microbacterium sp. | reverse complement strand
CACCGATCGACAGCGGGATCGCGACCTCGGGTGCGAGCTGGAACAGGAACACGAGGCAGAGCAGGTAGGCCAGCACCGGCATGATGCCGAACTGGGTGAGGAACCCGATGATGAGTCCTGACGGCCGCTTGAGCGCGAGCTTGAAGTCGCGCGGCGTGAGGCCGGCTCCGAGTCCGAACATGATGACGAACACGAGCCCGACGAGCAGGTTCTGCTCGAAGGGAGTGACGACGTCTTGCTCGTTGACGACCGCCTGTGTGGCAATGATGAGCGGGGTGATCACGAGAGTTCCCTTCCTTGGGTCTCGATACTGGCCGTGGCCGACGTGACGGCTTCGGCTCGCAGCTCACGCCGCAGAATCTTGCCGATCGGGCTCTTGGGCAGTTCGTCGACGAAACGGACCGACTTCGGCACCTTGTAGGCGGCGAGGGTTTCGCGGCAGTGGTCGAGCACGGCAGCTTCGGTCGGAGCATCCGTGCCGGCGACAATGTAGGCGCGCACCGACTCGCCCGACTTGTCGTCGGGAATGCCGACGACGCCCACCTCGAGCACGCCGGGCAGAGCCGCGATGCGCTCTTCGACCTCGTTGGGGTACACGTTGAAGCCGCTGACGAGAATCATGTCTTTCTTGCGGTCGACGATCGTGAAGAAGCCATCGGCATCCATCTCGGCGATATCACCGGTGCGGAACCAGCCGTTGACGATGCTCGCCGCGGTGTCGTCCGGTCGGTTCCAGTAGCCGAGCATGACCTGCGGGCCCTTCGCGGCGATTTCGCCGGGCGTGCCAGGGCCGACTTCCTTGCCCTTCTCGTCGATGCACTGCAGCTCGGTCGACGGCACCGGAATGCCGATGGTGCCGTCTTTCGCATTCGGTCCGAAGGGGTTGAAGCTCAAGACCGGCGACGTCTCGGTGAGGCCGTAGCCCTCAACGATGGGCGTGCCCGTGACGGTGCGCCATTCGGCGGCCACCGATTCGTGCAGCGCCATGCCGCCGGCGGCCGACGCGCGCAAGTGGCGCGGCGGGCTGTCGAGAAACCAGCGTTCGTTGAGCAGCGCGTTGAAGAGCGTGTTGACGCCCGTGACCCACGTGATCTTGTAGTTCTCGAAGGCCCGCTTGAGGTTGCTGGGCGGGCGCGGCGAGGGAACGAGAATGTTGCGGGCACCGAGTCGGTAGAAGCCCAGCAGATTCACCGTGAAGGCGAAGATGTGGTAGAGCGGCAGGGCCGTGAGCACCACCTCGGCGCCCGGTCGCATGTAGCCGCCGCACATCTGAATCATCTGCAGCGTGTTCGACACAAGGTTGCCATGCGAGAGCATGGCGCCCTTCGATACGCCCGTCGTGCCGCCGGTGTATTGCAGGGCGGCGAGCGAGTCGGGCCCGAGGTCGGCGACATACGCGGCGAGCTTGTCGTCGGCCTTCTTTGCTCGGCCCGCGGCCAGCGCCTCGGGGAAGGGCGTGTGGTTCACCGTGATCTTGGGAACCGTGCGGCTCCAGAACTTTTGAACCATGCGGATCACTCCGCCAATGACCGGCGGGAAGAACTCGTTGATGCGCACCGTGATGACCGTTTCGATCGAGGTCTTTGGCAGAACCTCGGGAAGCCGGTCGGCGAACATGTCGATCACGACGAGCGCCTTAGCGCCCGAGTCGCTGAACTGGTGCACCATCTCGGTGGCTGTATAGAGCGGGTTGGTGTTGACGAGCACGCAACCGGCCTTCAGGATGCCGAAGGCAACGACGGGGTAGCTGAGCGCGTTGGGCATCTGCACTGCGACGCGATCGCCTGCGCTGAGGCCGACGACCTCGCGGAGGTAGGCGGCGAAGTCGTTCGACAGCGCGTCAACACGGTCGTACGTGAGCGAGCCGTTCATGCCGTTCGGCATGCACTGCGTGAACGCGATCGTGCTGCCATAGTCGGCCGCCGATGCACGCACCAGGGCGGGCAGGTGCGGGAACGCGACCTCCCCGAGCTCGGGCGCGACGTCGTCGGCGTAGTGGGTACTCCAAGGGCGTTGGGTCATCGTCGATCTTTCGCCGGGGTCGGGTCGTCGACGGATTCGCCGACGTTGGTGAAGCTAACTTCATCTTATCCCGGCGGGCCCTCTCGTGCGAGAGGGGATTCAGGGGGTGACCGTCAGTCGGCGTTCTGCAGTACCGAGATGATGTTTCCCGAGGGGTCGGCGAACCACGCGATGTCGGGACCCTGCCGGGCAACGATTCCGCGCACGATTCCGCGCTCGTCGTGATCCATGCCCTCGTAGCGAAGCATGACCGCGCCCCGGCCGGCCAGCTCGTCGACGGCGGCGTCGATGTCGCTCACCTCGAGGTTGAGCATCGTGTAGCTCGCGGCGACGTGATCGGGCTTGGGGTAAACAAGTACGAATCCACCAGCGGGGAGGTCGATCGACAGGTGACCCATCGACTCGTCGTTCACGGTGAGGCAGACGACCTCTCGATAGAAGGTGCGGGCGGCATCGATGTCGGTGACGGCGAAACCACTGAAGACGAAGGTGTAGTCGACCATGCGGGGCACGCTACTCGCGTGCGGCGCTGTCGTCGAGGGTGCTGAACTCGAGCTCGGGGCTCGTCGGGGCTGCCGTTTCGAGTTCGGCGACGAGCTCCATCGCGGTGAGGTCGCGGGGCGAGTCTTCGATCGCCGCAAGCGGGCCGAGCACGGTCGACTCGTCGAGCTTCTGCAGCTTGCGGGCGGTCGGCAGCACTTGCCGCTCGAGCGAGCCGACAAAGCCGTTGTAATTCTTGATGGTGCCTTCGATCGCGCGACCGAGCTTCTCGACGTGCCCCGCCATGGTCGAGAGCCGCGAGTACAGTTCGCGGCTGAGGTCGAACAGCACCTGCGCGTCGGCCGTGAGCACGTCTTGCTGCCACGAGAACGCCACGGTCTTGAGCACGGACCAGAGAGTCACGGGTGAGGCGAGAGCCACGCGCTTCGAGAACGCGTAGTCCATGATCGCCGGGTCGGCTTCCATCGCCGACGATACGAGCGACTCGCTCGGGATGAAGGCGATGACCATCTCCGGTGATGTTCCCAGGCCCGCCCAATAAGCCTTCGAGCCGAGGGCGTCGATGTGGGCGCGCACGGCCTTCACGTGCTCCTGAATCAGACGCTTGCGTCGGTCGCCTTCTTCACCGGTCGCGGTGATGGCGATCTGGCTCGCCGCGAGGTAGGCGTCGAACGGCACCTTGGCGTCGACGGGAATGTGCTTGCCGCCGGGCAAGTGGATGACCATGTCGGGCCGGCCGGCACCGGCGTCAGAGCTCACGCTCCACTGCACGTCGAAGTCGACACGCTCGATCAGCCCGGCAGCCTCGACGACGCGTCGGAGCTGGGTTTCGCCCCACACGCCACGGGTCGAGTTGCTGCGCAGTGCGCCGGCGAGCGACTCGGCCGTGGCGCGCAAGCGCTCTTCGGCTTCGGTCGCCGACTTCAATTGTTGCGTCAGCTCGCCGTGTTGCAGGCTGCGCTGTGTTTCGAGTTCGGTGACCTTCGCCTGCATCGACCGCAGGGTTTCTTGCACGGGAGCCAGTTGCTGCAGCACTTTGCTTTCGGCACGGTCGCGTTCGACCTGTGCCGCCTGCTCGGTGCGCACGCGCTCGACAAGCTCTCGGTATTGCTCTTGGGCTGACGCGATCTGCTCGCGCAGGCCCGCGGCGGTGGCCTGCAGGGCCGCGAGCTCGGTCGAGAGCTGCGCGCGATGCTGCGCTTCTTCGGCGCGAATCTCGGCGATCGCTGTCTGGTGACGCGCCTCGACGATGGCCGGGTCGCCGCCCGACGAACGCCGAGCGAGCACGAGCCCGAGCAGGGCGCCGAGCACGGCGCCGATCAGCAGGCCGATCACGAGCGGAAGCACGAAGTCCATGGTGGCCAGTGTGCCAGTCGCCACCGACGCCAACCCCGCGCCAACCCGACGCCAGCCCTACGCTGGGCGCATGACTACCGGCCCCGACCCGCACGAGGTGAGCGCCGACGACCTGCGCTACTTGCTCGCGGTCGCGCGCGTGGGCCGGCTCGTCTCCGCAGCCGCACTCCTGGGCGTCGACCACACCACGGTGCGCCGCCGGCTCGATCGACTCGAGGCGGCCCTCGGTGCGCGATTGCTCGATCGCGGCGCCGACGGCTGGCAACTCACGGCGATCGGGCGCGATGTCGTTGAGCGCGCCGCACCCCTCGAGGGGCTCATCGAGCAAGTGGTGGCAGCGGCCGCGTCCGGTACCGACGCCGTGCGGGGCACCGTGCGCATGGCGGCACCCGAGGGCTTTGGCTCGCTGTTTGCGGCGCCGGCGCTCGCGCGGGTGCGTACCGAGCATCCCGGAATCTCTCTCGAACTCGTGACCTCGACGCGCCCACTGAGCCTTCGCGGCTCGGGGTTCGACCTTGCGGTGACGGTCGGCTCGCCTGCGGGCTCACGGGTGGCCGCCGAACTGCTGGCGGAGTACGCGCTGCGGTTGTACGCCGCGCCGAGCTATCTGGCCGCGCGGCCCGCCATTCGCACACCCGCCGACCTTGAAGGCCACGACCTCGTCTTCTATGTGGATGCTCTGCTCACGGTGCGCGAACTCGACCTCGCCCCCGAGCTCGAGGGCATGCGGCTCGGCTTCGGCTCGACGAACGTGTTTGCGCAGCTCGAGGCCACGCGAGCCGGAGCGGGCATCGGCTTGTTGCACGCCTTCATGGGCGAGGGTGCCGCGGGGCTCGAACCCGTGCTGCCGCGCGCGATCGACTTTCGGCTGCCATTCATGCTGTCGCAGCGCAGCGATAGCCCGGCGATTGACGCGGTGGCGATCGTGCGTGATGCACTGCGGCGCGAGGTGGCCGAGCGCCGCGCCGAACTCTTGCCGCCGCGGTGATCTGCATTTGTGCACATTGAATGTGCGCCGATGGTGCTTGATCGCAGAGCCGTGAGACCGCAGACTGAGCACGAATCGTTGAGCGAAGGAGCACACATGTCGGTCGTCAACCACTGGGTGAACGGCGCGGAGTTCGCCGGGGCATCCACCCGCACCGCCCCTGTCTACAACCCCGCCACGGGCGAGACGCAGCGCGAGGTTGCGCTCGCGACGACCGCTGATGTTGACCACGCCGTGCAGGTGGCCAAGGCCGCGTTCGCGGGCTGGTCGGGCACCTCCATCGCGAAGCGTCAGCAGATCATGTTCGCGTTTCGGGAGGGCCTTAACGCGCGCAAAGACGAGCTGGCCGCCATTCTGACCAACGAGCACGGCAAGGTGCTGAGCGACGCGGGCGGCGAGATTGCGCGCGGCCTTGAGGTCGTCGAGCTCGCGTGCAGCATCCCGCAGCTCATGAAGGGCGAGTTCAGCGAGAACGTGTCGACGGGCGTCGATGTCTACTCGATCAAGCAGGCGATCGGCGTCGTGGGCATCATCAGCCCCTTCAACTTTCCGGCCATGGTGCCGCTCTGGTTCTTCCCGCTCGCGATTGCGGCGGGCAACACGGTGATTCTCAAGCCCTCGGAGAAAGACCCGTCGGCGGCGATCTGGATGGCCGAG